>JAPLIE010000056.1 GCA_026389265.1 Cyanobacteriota bacterium
ACCTCGCGCAGCAGCCGCACCGTGGCGAGGTGAACCTCGCGGAAGGCCTCGGGCGATTCGCTCTGGGTGGCGAACACCCCGCCGGGCCGCAGGATGCGGCGGCAGTGCTCGAAGAAGGCGCGGTTGAAGAGCCCTTCGGCCGGACCAGCCGGATCGGAGCCGTCCACGATCACCACGTCGTAGCTGGCGGCCTCGGCGTCGCGCACCCAGGCGATGCCATCGCCCACCGTGAGCTGGAAGCGGGGGTCGCTCCAGGCGGTGCCGCCGATTCCCGGCAGGTGCTGCTGGCTCCACTCCACTACCAGGCCATCGATTTCCACCATGTCAAGGTGTTGCACGCCGGCATGGCGCAGGCATTCACGGGCGGTGCCGCCGTCGCCGCCGCCGATCACCAGCACCCGCTCGATCCGTTCGGCGCCGCAGAGGGCCGGGTGCACGATCGCCTCGTGATAGTGGCGTTCCTGGCGTTCGGCGGTCATCCAACAGCCGTCGAGCAGCAGGCCCTTCCCGTAGCGCTCGCTCTCGATGATCGTGACCCGCTGGAAGGGGGAGTGTTGCTCGGCGATCACCCGACCGGCCAGGCCATAGCGCACGCCATCGAAGATCTCATCCACCCACTGGGCGTTGGAATCGCTGGAAGCGGGGACAGGGGGGGTGCTCACGCGCCTGGGGCCGGATGATGTTGTTCCAGCTAAGCGTCCCGGGGTCACCCCCGTCGGTGCCGGGGATCAGACCCGGGGGTGTCGGCCGCGGCAGGCGCTGGCCCCGGCCGCGACATGGACCGAACGGGTTCACTCGTCCTGGAAGCGCTGGGCGATGGCGCGAAAGGTTTCCGCCTCGCTGAGGAAGGCGCTCACCACGGTGGGGTCGAAATGGCTGCCGCTGCCGGCTTCGATCATCGCCACCGCCCGTTCGTGGGGAAAGGGTCCCTTGTAGATCCTGCGGCTGATCAGGGCGTCGTAGACATCGGCCACCGCCATCAGCCGGGCCGGCAGCGGGATCGCTTCCCCCGCCAGGCCATGCGGGTAGCCATGGCCATCCCACTTCTCGTGATGGCAGTAGGCGATCTGACGGGCGACGCTTAGAAAGCTGCTGGATACATCGAGCAGCTTCTCGGCGGCGGCGATGGCTTCGAGGCCGAGGGTGGTGTGGCCTTTCATGATCTCGAACTCCGCCGCATCGAGGGGTCCGGGTTTGAGCAGGATGGCATCGGGGATTCCCACCTTGCCGATGTCATGCAATGGGGCTGATTTGTACATGATCTCGATCATTTCATCACTCAACTCGGCTGGCATGGATGCGGTATCCGCGCTCTTCTCTTCCCACATCCTGCGCAGCCGTTCCGCCAGGGTGCGCACATAGTGCTGGGTGCGGCGGATGTGCATGCCCGTTTCGCTGTCGCGGGTTTCCGCCAACGACGCCATCGCCATGATGGTGACGTCTTGCACGATCTGAACCTCCCGGGTGCGGCGTTCCACCTCCTCGATCAGGGTGCGGTTGTTGTGGGCCAAGCGATCGGAGGCGGCCTTGAGGGCCAGGTGATTGGCCACCCGGGCCAGCAGGGTGGGTGGTGAGATGGGCTTGGTGATGTAGTCGACGCAGCCGCTGCGGAAGCCCCGTTCTTCGTCCTCCACCTGGCTGCGCGCGGTGAGAAAGATCACCGGGATCGCGGCCGTTTCCGGATCCGCCTTAAGGGCTTCGCACACCGCATAGCCATCGAGCTCCGGCATCATGATGTCGAGCAGGATGAGATCGGGCCTGTGTTCGATCCGGGCCAAGCGCAGGGCGGCCTCGCCGCCATTGGCCAGCAGCACCCGGTAGCGCTCTTTCAGCAATCCATGCATCAGGTGCAGATTTTCCGGGGTGTCATCCACCACCAGCACCCGCGGGCGCTCCTGGCCTGGAATGGCTGTCATGGGGAATCTCCGCTGGCCGGGCTGGTCAGGGCGGGCGCCGCCGGGGTGGCGGCCTCCAGAACCGCTGCGGCAGCCTCGAAGGCGAAACGCTCCAGCTCGCTCTCCATCGTCCGGAAGTTGGCAGCGCCGAGCAGCTGGCCCAGTCTGTCCCGGTGGGCCTCCACCACATCGATGGCCTCGCCATCGCCGGCCTGGAGCAGGGCCCGCAGCCGCTTCACCAGATCTGCTGAGCCGGGGATTGCCGCCTCCATCGGGGCAGCCGACCCGCTCTCCACTTCGCCCTCGCCGTGATCCGCCGCCACGGACCTCTCCGTCGTCGGGAGGGCGCGGATCAGGGCCACGGTCTCCGCCAGGGTCCGGCGGAACAGATCCAGGTCAGCATCGCTGGGCTGGCCGGCCTGGAGTGTGTTTTCGAGCCGGCTGGCCGCTTCCGCCAGGGCGGTCGCCCCGAGGTTGGCGGCCACCCCCTTCACGGTGTGGGCGATCTGCCTGGCCGCCGGGTCATCCCGCTCCCTCAGGGCCGTGGCCAGCCGTTCGGCGGCATCGGCCTGGGTGTTGGCGAGGCTGGAGAGAAGCCTGTGGTAGAGCCCCACGTTGCCCGCCGTTCGCCGCAGTCCCCCGTCGAGGTCCAGGCCGCTTGGGGGGGGGGTGGTTTCCGCTCCAGGGCCGGGTCGGGCCCCAGCCGGGGGACTGTCCGCAGCCCCCACCGTCCGTTGTCCCCAGTGGGCCAGGGCGGCATAGAGCCTGGCCGGTTCGATCGGTTTGGTGAGGTGTTCCTGCATTCCGAGCGCCAGGCACCGATCCCGCTCCTCCACCAGGGCATGGGCCGTCATCGCCAGCACCGGCAGGTCGTTGAAGCGGGGGTTGCAGCGCAGGCGCCGGGTGGTCTCCCAGCCATCCAGCACCGGCATGTTGAGGTCCATGAGCACCAGGTCGAAGGGGAGGGGTTCGTCGTGCCCATCAGCCTCCTCCCCCGGCCCCTCCAGCAGCCGCAGGGCCTCCGCGCCGTTTTCGGCCACGGTGACCCGCACGGCCACGCTGTTGAGCAGTTCAACGCAGATCTGCTGGTTCACCTCGTTGTCCTCCACCAGCAGCACCCGCAGGCCGGCCAGCCCCTGGCTCAGCCGGGTCTCCGCCATCAGCGGGTCGGGCCGATCGGAGGTGGTGGAGGGCTCCATCAGTTCGATCAGGGTGTCCAGCAGGTCGGACTGGCAGATGGGTTTGGTGAGGAAGCCCTGCACGCCCAGCGCGGCCGCGGCCCTGCGGACCTCAGCGGCGCCGTAGGCGGTGACCATCACCACTTCGGGGGGGCGGAGACCCTCGATGGCCTGGAGCCGGCGCAGGGTTTCGAGGCCGTCGATGTCCGGGAGCTGCCAGTCGAGCAGGATCAGATCGATCGGGTGGCCGGAGGCCGCCGCCTGTTCGACCCGCTGCAGGGTCTCCAGGCCACTGCCGCAGGCGGACAACCGGATCGGCAGATGGGCCAGGTTCGCCTCCAGCACGCTGATCGCGATCGGGTTGTCATCCACCAGCAGCACCGAGAGACCGTTGAGCCGCTGGGGCAGCACCGGTGAGGTTGGCGTGGCCGCGAGGCCGAACCAGGCCGTGGCCCGGAAGGTGGTGCCCGCCCCGACCTCGCTGCTGGCTTCGATGGTGCCCTCCATCAACCCCAGCAGGTGGCGGCAGATGGCGAGGCCAAGGCCCGTGCCGCCGTAATGGCGGGCGGTGGAGAGCTCCGCCTGCTCGAAGGGTTGGAAGAGGTTGGCCAACTGGCTCGCGCGGATGCCGATTCCGGTGTCGCTCACCTCAAAGCCGAGCCTGACGCGCTGGCCTTGGCGTTCAAGGCAGCGGATGTGGAGCAGGATCTGGCCGAGCTGGGTGAATTTGGCGGCATTGGAGAGCAGGTTCAGCAACACCTGCCCCAAGCGCAGGGGATCACCATTGAGGTGTCGGGGCACAGTCTCATCGACCAGGAACAACAGCTCCAAGCCCTTGTCGAAGATCTTCTGGGCAATCAGGCCCGTGAGGTCCGTCAGCACCGTGTCGAGCAGGAAATCGGTGCGCTCGAGGCTCATCCTGCCGGCCTCAATCTTGGAGAAATCGAGGATGTCATTGATGATCGCCAGGAGTTTCTGGCCGGCACCATTGATCTTGCTGATGTAATCCTTTAATCGCGGCTCAGGGTCTGCGCGCAGGGCCAGGTGGGAGAGGCCGATGATGGCGTTCATCGGGGTGCGCAGTTCGTGGCTCATCCGCGAGAGGAACTCGCTCTTGGCCGCATTGGCCTGTTCCGCCACCCTGCGGGCCTCGATCAACTCCAGTTCCTGGCTGCGGCTGCGGGTGATGTCCTCCCCGGAGCAGAGCATGCCCATCACCTGGCCGCTTTCACCCCGCAGCAGGCAGTTGTACCAGCGCATCAGCAAGATGCAGCCATCCTGGCTGCGCACGTGGTATTCGAGCACGGCCGCCTCGCCGATCCCGCCGCTGGCCTGGCCGCCTCGCTGGCCCTGGGGCAGGGCCGCCCTCAGCCGCCGCCGGGCCTCCTCGTCCACCACGAAGTCGGCGATCCAGTTGCGGCCGAGCCAGCCGGCCGGCGCGAAGCCCAGCAGGCGACAGCCCGCCTCGTTGAGCAGGGTGATCTCGCCGCCGTTGCCGATCGCCAGCAGGGCGGTCTGCACGGTCTGGATGTAGGTCTGGATCCGGTTGTTGGTGCGGTCCAGGCTGGCGGTGCGCTCCTGGATTCCCAGGATCATGCGGTTGATCGTGTTGGCCAGTTCCGCGATTTCGTCGTGGCCCTTCACCGCCACCGGCCGCAGTTGGCCATCGTTGCTGATGTCGAAGTCGCGCACCGCCGTGTGCAGATCGAGCAGGGGGCGCGTGAGGCTGCGCCCCAGCAGCACTCCCGCCGCTCCCACCAGGCCGGTGGCCAGCAGCATCAGGGCCAGGAGCCGGGTGCGCAGGGAGGCCGCCGACTCCAGCACCTCCCGCCGCTCCATGGAGACCAGGATTCCGACCTTCCCCAGGGAGAGCCGGCGCCAGGAGCCGACCCGCTCCTGGCCATCGGCGCCCCGGAACCGGCCGTCCAGGGCATCGGTCTGGACCGGTTTGCGGGTCCTGAGGGCGCCGGGAGCGAGGGGCTCGAAGCGGAGGTCGCGCTGCGTGCTGGCTGCCGTGGTTGCTCCCGCTGCTGGGCTGAGGGGGGCCAGGCTGAGCGTCTTCCCGTGGGCCTGGAGCGTCACCAGTTCCGTCCGGGCGCCTCGGCCCAGGCCGAGAAGCTGGGTGCTCAACAGGCGCCGGAGGCTGCCGTCATCGATGCTGCTCGCCAGCCATCTCAGGGGTTTCCCGCTCGCTCCCCGGACGGGGACCGTCAAGTAGGTGAGGAGTTGGTTGGTTTCGGGGTCCTGGGCCAGAAGCACAAGTTCCGAATCCGATCTGGCCCCATGGGTTGCCGCGGTGGTGGCTTGCCGCTGGAGGGCCTGGCTGAGACCTTCCGCCGCTGGTTCCCGGCGGAAGACCGGATCCCGGCTCGCGGGCACCACCTTCCCCGTGGGGTCGATCAGAACCAGGCCTGCGAAGGGCCATCCAGCGCTGCCGGGGCCGTTTCCGGAGCGCAGGGCATCCGCCAGCACCGCCGCTGCCCGCTCTGGTTCCGGGTTCTGTTCCAGCTCCTGCTGCAGGGAGGGCGACTGCGCGATCGTCTCCAGGGCGCGGCGGCTGCCGGCGAGGAAGGCTTCGAGCTCCTCCCGCTTGGCCTCGGCGATCTGGCCGGTTTGCTGGAGGTGGTTGAGCACCAGGGTGCGCTTGAACTGCTCCAGGGCCATCCATTGGCTGGTGAGCAAGGGCACCTGCCCCACCCCGAGAAAGGTGAGGGTGAGGCGACGGGTGATCGAGAGCTGGGCGGGATTCCGCCGCCGTCGACCTAATCGGGGCGCCGATGTCATGGCCGGGCCGCCGCCGGCGGCCCAGGGGAATTGAGCCCTACTGCCTGCAGGCGATGGCTGCCCCGGCGGCATCCCAGGGAGGTTGGCGACCCATCCAGAGTTCGGCAGTCATCGCAGGGCATCAACGGCTTACTCCTCCCTCATGAAAGCGTAAGGACGCCGGTGCTGCCGTGCTGCCATGGGCCAAGCTGAGCTGTATGGAAGCTGGTAGGGAAAGCGGGTCCGAGGCGGCGGCAGCCGGAGTCCGGACCGCTCCGGATGCCGATCCCGCCCTGGTGCTCGGCCCGGGGCTGGCTCTGGTGCGCTCCGAGTTGAGCTGGCGGTTTTCGCGCGCCTCGGGCCCCGGTGGCCAGAACGTGAACAAGACCGATTCGCGGGTGGAACTGCGTTTTCCTTTGGCCACCACAGCGGCCCTGCCTGCGGTGTTGCGCGCCCGGGCCCTGGGGCGCCTCGGCCCCCGTTTGGTGGAGGGCGAGCTGGTGGTGGTGGCGGAGGAGCATCGCTCCCAGTGGCGCAACCGTCAGGCTGCCCTGGAGCGTCTGCGCGAGCTGTTGCGGCAGGCGATCGCGCCGCCGCCGCCGCCGCGCCGTGCCACCCGCCCCAGCCGGGGTGCGGTGGAGCGGAGGTTGGTGGCCAAGCGGCTGCGGGCGGGCCGCAAGGCCCAGCGCCGTGGGGGGATCAGGCCGGAGGAGGACTGAAGGAAGCGGGCGAAGTTGCCGGACCCGCCGGTTCGGGGCTGGCTGGGGAGGCGCAGCTTTCGGCACAGATGGCGGCCTTGGCGGCCCGCCAGTGGCTTTCCAGTTCGGCGATCGAGCGGCCGCCGAGGTTTCCGCCGAGGGCCGTCTCCACCCGGCGGAAGCGATCGAGGAAACGGCGGTTGGTGCCGGCCAACCCCTCCTCCGGATCGAGATCGCCCCAGCGGGCCACATTGACCAGGGTGAAGAGCAGATCCCCCAGCTCCTCCTGAGCGTGGCCGCGATCCCCGCTGGCCACGGCCTCCTGAAGCTCGCCGAGCTCCTCCTCCACCTTGGCCCACACGCCGTCGATGGCGTCCCATTCGAAGCCGGCGGCGGCCGCCTTCCTGGAGATGGTCATGGCGCCGGCCAGGGCGGGCATTCCCCGCACCTTGCCGGCCAGCCTGTCGCTCAGGGGGCTGGGGCCGGCGGGGGGCGCCGGGGTTTCCGGTTGGGCGCCGGCCTGGAGCGGGCCTGTGCCGCTGGCTGGAGGCGCCGCCGGTACCGTTGCGGCCTGGGATTGGTCTCGTTCGGCCTGTTCGCGGAGCTTGATCGCTTCCCAGTGGAGGCGCACCGCGGCGCTGTCGCGAGCTTCCGCCGTGCCGAACACGTGGGGATGGCGGCGCACCAGCTTGGCGCTGATGCCCCGGGCCACGGCGGCGAAGTCGAAACGGCCGCTCTCGCTGGCGATCCGGGCATGGAGCACCACCTGCAGCAAGAGATCCCCCAGCTCCTCCGCCAGGTGGTCGTCATTGCCGTGGCGGATCGCATCGGCCACCTCATGGGCCTCCTCGAGCACATAGGGGATCAGGGAGCTGTGCGTCTGCTCCAGGTCCCAGGGGCAGCCGTGCTCCGGATCCCGCAGCCGATCCACCACGGCGAGCAACTCGGCCAGGGCGGCGGCTGCGCCGTCGGCCACGGGGCCGGGGTGGCCAGGGGGCGGTGGGGAGACGGCCTCGTTGGGGGAAGGGGGCATGGCGCAGGGTCCGACGGGGCGGTCCACGATCACTGGATACCCTGCCACCTCCCGGGCTGGACTCCCAGCGGCTGCTGGCTTCAGCGCCGCCGCCGCCGGACCCGCACGGTGCCGGGCGGGGGCAGGGGGCTCTTGCCGAGCCGATCGCGCCGCCGTCGCCGCATCCGCTTCGACAGCTTCAGCGGTTTGAAGCGGAACTTGGGCAGGGGATCGCCGTCCTGGAGCAGATGGAGCCAGCTGCTCATCTCCAGCCCCACCAGGGCCGCCACCACCAGGGTTTTGCGGTCGACCCAGTGCTGCTGGAGGGCGTTGATGAGCGTGTCCGGGCCGGGGCTGCCGAAGGGCATGAACAGCAGGGAGATGAACACCACCAGCAAACCCAGGTAGAACAAGCGGCCCGCTGTGCCCAGCACGGGGCTGTGGGAGAAGATCGACCGGTGGGGCAGCCAGCGGCGGTAGGGCCACCAGAGCAGCCGCAGCGGACCCCAGCGCCGGGTGGCATTGGAGCGGGTGTCGAGGTCGGGCGATAGCCACAGCCCGCCGATCAGAAAGGCGGCGGCAGCCACCACGGTTCCCATCGCGCCCAGCAGGGGCCACCAGAGCAGACCGAAGGGGAGGGCCAGCAGGCCGGTGGCGCGGTCGTGGGAGCGGCCACTGGCCATCGGAGGGCGGGGGGGGGGCGATGGCTGCCTATTTTCAGACCTGCGGACCGCTTCCGGTGCCGAGCGCAAGCCACTGATACGGGAGTGATACGGGAGTATCCGGTGACACGGCAGGATCAGATGCCACTGCAGGATCCGTTGGCACTGCAGAATGAGAAAAGCGCCCGATTAGCTCAGCGGTAGAGCGCCTGCCTTACAAGCAGGATGTCGCTGGTTCGAAACCGGCATCGGGCATCGCAGTAACGCCAGTACCTGAGCCAGTTATGGCAAGGGTTTTTGGCGTCGGGCTGGCGAGCGCAGGAGGGACGGGGATAGGCTGAAAACGCCCAAAAAACCCGTTTATTTCCCCAGATTTTCCCCGCCATGCCCACCGATTGGCTCGCGGACCTGTCCCGATCGTTTCGCCGGCACCGTGGCGGCCGGGCCGGATGGTTCCTGCAGGTTCACCGCGACAAGCTCAGGGTTAAGTCCAGCGACCTGCCTCCACGCCCTGGGGAAAGCGGCAGCCCGGCTGCGCGTTCCGTGACCATGCGGACCCCGCCGGGCCCTGCCACCGTGAAGGATGCGCTTGAGGAAGCCTGCGAGATCTTCGATGGGGTGATGGCTGGTACCTGGGCGTGGCCCGTTGCCGATGCCATGGAAGAGGAGGAGGGCCGGGTCACCCGCGCCATGGTCGAGAAGCTGGCCGAGCGGTTGCGGCACCAGCTGGTCGGTGAGCGCATGGCCGAGACCACATGGCAGCGCACATGGGGGCCGTACCTGGCCGCTTTGGCCGACGTTGCCGGGCGTGAGAACGGTCCGCCTGAGGTGATCCTGGCCAGCTACCTGAAGGGGTGGGGACCCAACAGCCGCGCCCGCCAAATGGCGCATGATCGTGCTCGGACGCTGTGGAAGCTGGCAGGGCTGCCTTGGCCGTCGATCATCCTTGCGCTGCGGGGCAATGGCCGCGCCGCTGCTGATCCTGCTGGGGTGCGTAGCTTCAGTGACGATGAGATCAATCTGCTGCGCGAGCGGATCCAGGCCAGCCGCCAGCTCACCAACAGCGATCTGCTCTGCTGGGACCTGCTGACGGTGTTCGGTCTGCGCCCGGTTGAGCTGCAGGGTCTTGAGCTTCGCCAGGAGGGTGGCGCCCTCGTCGCCGTGGTCACCCGAGCGAAGGTCTCAAGCCGTGGTCGCTCTGGGCCCCGTTCCGTGCCTGCTGTGCCGCCGGAAGGATGGCCCGCCGACTGCCACCAGCTGCTCAAGCGATGGAAGCAGCATGGTGTGCCTGAAAGCATGCTCAAGGCACGGTCGCCGGGCCAGGCCCTGACCCAGCAACTGCGCCGCATGCGGATGTCCTCCGATCTCACGGCTTATGGCCTGCGGCATGCCTATGCCCTGCGGGTCGGCGTTGAACTTGGCCTGCACGTTCGTGAGGCTGCAGCGCTGATGGGCCACAGCCCGCAGGTGCACTTGACGCAGTACGGGCGTCGGCTTGATCACCCCAGCCTCATCGCCAAGGTGGCCGGAGCTGTTGAGCGGCGGGCCGTTTGACCATTTGAGGCACACCTAGTACAGTCGTATTGGTCCTGGAATGGGCCATAAGGCACGGCACGGCAAACGACCTTTGTTGTTTGTCCGATGACTACCCGTTTCACCCACACCACGCCCGCAGCCTGCGCAGCGCTTGGTGTGAGCGCAAAGACCCTGGCTCGGCTGCGTGCAGCTGGCGTTTTGAAGGTTGGCACTCATTGCCGGCCTGGTGGTGCTGGCACCACGCGCCCTCGTTGGCGGTGGGATCTCGCCGCCGTCGAAGAGACCCTAAGCAAGGCTGCCCGGCGCCCGAGGAAGGCGCGGGCCGCCAGCACTGAGGAGGTCGCGTCATGAGGGCAGAGCAGGACGCATGGCAGCGGCTGCTGCTGCTGAAGGCACTCCCCGGTGATGAACGCTTCAGCCCCGCCAAGGCGGCGGCTGGCATCTACAGCGCACTTGAGAAGGAGTGGCTGAAGAAACACCCCATCGACGACGAAGACCAACCCATTAAGGCCCCTGGCCGTTCTCTGGGAACCGCCGAGCTACTCAGTTACAGCGGGCTGATCGCAGCCACCCTGCAGGCGATTAGGGAGGCCGACGAGAACGCAGAGATGGCCGCCCGCGCTGAGTTGAAGCATCGGTTCAGGGTTTCGGATGAACAAATCGGCACTGCTCTGTTCAAGTGTCATAGCGCCGAGAAGGTGCAGAAGGTGGCCGCCAGTCACGACAGCGTGGATATGGCCCGCGTCGAGCAGCTGGACTACCTGATGGATGGCTGGATCCCCCGGGGAGATCTGGTGCTCACCTACGGCAGCCATGGCACCGGCAAAACGACCCTCGCACTGGCCAAGGTCCATGCCCATGTCACCGGCACCAACCTGCTCGACAGGGACACGCCATGCGCCCCCGGTCGCGCCCTGTTCATCGCCACCGATTCCGGCACTGGGCCGCTCAAGAAGGCGATGCTGGACCTGCGGCTGGATCCCGACAGCAGCCCCCTGCTGGCCCCCAGCCACCCGGAACAGCGGATATGGGTCTGGGGCCATGAGCCTGTCCAAGGACAAGCCTCATGGATCTGTGACATCCACGGCGTCATCCGTCTGGAGCAGTTCATCAAGAAGAACGGCATCACCTATGTCGTGATCGATTCCGCCAAGTCGGTCAGCAGCGCCGCCGGATGGAGCTACACAAGCAACGAATCGGTAGCCGCTCTGCTCAAGTACCTGCGCGAGGGAGTGGCGAAACCCCATGGATGCTGCATCGAGTTTCTCAGCCATGACGGCACCGCCGCTGGCAGTCATAGCGGCGCCAAGAAATGGGCAGAAGAGCCCTGCATGGTGTGCTCGCTCAAGCCAGCGATCAACCCAGAAACCAACAAGTTCGAAGGGGTGGTGGCTGAGTTCACCAAGGACCGCGCCGCCCATGTCGACCCCAGGCGCACCCTGCGCTTCGGACTTAACGATGGCCGCCTGGTGCTCTACCCCGAGGTGGAGGTAGTGGGGTCGTGTGCTGACGCTCTGCTGGCGATACTCTGGGAGGCGCATCAGAGAGGTCTTAGCAGCGTCTCAGGGCGAGAGCTGAAGTCTGAGGCGGTCGCCCGGTTCAACCGCAGCCACAAGACCGTGGAGAACACGCTGGGGAAGATCACCGGGACGGGCAAGGGACCGAAACCCTCACCAGTGATCCGACCGCGCCATGGCGCCTATGCACTGGCACCCGCTGAAATCCAAAAGCGGAAGGCAGGCGAAGCAGCTTCCTCTAATAGGACTCTCTCTTTGACGGGGGGTGTTCACATTAGATCGACTGCGGCGCAAGGCGTTTGGGCGCCTCCTATAGGTTCCTCCGGTGGGGGTTTCGGGGGTTTGCCGATCCCCCCAATCCCCCCGGTGGGGGGTTCTATCGGGGATGGGCAGACCGTAGATCACCACAGCGATCTAACCGAAATACCCCCCGATGGAGGGAGCGCACCTCCAGAAACCGACCCCGATCTGGCCCCCTCCTCCTCACAAGCCGGCTTTCCCATCAAGGTGCCGCCCTCGATCCCGTTGCATTCGGTGGTGGATGACGACGACGATCCGCACTGGGCCCCTAGGTCTGCGTGATGGGGAAACCTGAGGCACCTTCCTGTCCGCCGATGTCGATTCTCGGTTGTGACCCCAACGATGCCGACGCCCTGGTGGCTGCTGTGGCCCATGCTGCTGGGTCCGATTGGAGAGCCGCTGGGTTTCTGTTGCAGCACCATCCGCAGCACCGCGAGCTGTATGGCGATCAGGCCCACGATCAGCGGTTGCGGCGTCAGTTGATCGCGCAAGTGGTGGCTGCCATCGCTGCCGCTGCCCTGCCCCCGGATGATGAGCGCCGGGTGCTCCTGCAGCTGCAAGCCCACGGTGTTGGTTCTGCTGAATGTCCGTGGCGGAATCTGGCGCTGAACCGGTAAGGGGGGCTGCCCACGTCCTTGCTCGTTCGCAGCGAGTTGCGTCGTGGTTGGCTGTGGAAGGTCTGTCGGCTGGCGAGGCGCATCAGCGTGCCCGGGCTGAATGGGGCTTGAGCCGACGGAGTGCCGATAGGTTGCTGGCCGCTGGCCGTCGTGAACTCATGGCCGGCTGGGACATTGAACGCGATCAGATGTTGGCCCTGTTGCTGAGCCGGTTCGATGCCGTGTTCAAAGCGGCCATGCTCGCTGGAAATCACAATGCCGCCGTGGCTGCGCTGAACGCTCAGGCAAAGCTGGCGAAGGTGCTTTGACCGCTGGCAGCACCGGGGAACCCTCCTGAGGCCCTGCCCCAGGCCCTGCTGGGTGACCCTGAGGTGATCCGCCGGGTGATCGGCCCACCGTGGCGTCCGGTGCTGCGTGTGGGGCATCGAAGCGGCACTGCACCACGGCGCCTAAGGCGGCCCCGCCTACAACGCCTTCCACAGGAAATTGGGTGTAAGTTCTAGAGACCAGTCTAGGAGAATGGAAGGGCTAATGGCGCATGCTGATCTGACGGATGTCGAACTATTCCATGCTGCCGTCAGCTATTCCCGCAGGAGGGGGAAGATGAAGGCTGAGGCCGATGCCGACCCCGGTAAGTCTCGATCAACAGGCCAGACCTTTGTGCTGGCTGCTGGGGACGATCGGGTAATCGATCGAATCCCGCTAGACAAGTTGTATCGAGATGCAGAGAAAATGCAAGATACTTACCTCCCTGAAGTGACAAAAGGTTGGAATGATCTTCCCGTTGTCGGCAAAGTTGCATTGATATGCGTGTTCGGCGCGCTGCTACTCAATTTTTGCCGTTCGGGGGGGGTGCAGTCTTCGCCTCCCAGTGATTGGCTCACCGATGGCAGTGCTTGGGCTGGCTGTGAGGTTGCGCTACAGAATCAACTGCGCGACCCAGACTCTTATCAACAGGTGGGCGATCCTGTTGTCATTCCAACCAAAGAAGAAGGGAAGGCTGCCTGGACATGGAGGTTTCGTTCCCGTAACGGATTTGGCGGCATGAATGTCGCTATTGCCGGCTGTGTGGCGGACAGGGCAGGGCAAACGGTCAGTGCCCAGATCATGGCGCAGTAGTGCCGGTGCAGCGGCTGCGGGTGGTGAAACTGCGGGCACTGGCTCGTGCGGCTGGCCTGCCTAACCGGGGAACATTGCTGCACATGTTGACTTCCCTTGGTAGTAGCCCACGCCGCGCTTCCTTTGGTCATTCAAGCAACCGGCAAGGTCTACAAAGTGCGCGGCTTCTTTGGCGGTCGCACGGGCATCGGCTATTACCGGGGATTTGGCCCGTTCGGTTGCGCTAAGCCCGGCGGCCTCCTCAAGCTCACTTTCAATTTCTTTAAAGTGTATATTATTAATTTTGGCCCTTTTCAGGTTCAAATTAATTTCGTCAATATACTTCTTCTCATCTTGGCTTGTTGTATCGTTTGCCGTTTCCGGTGGTGGCACTTTCTCTAGAACTGATGGGAGCGCCAGTGGCGTTGCGTTGCCAGTGGTTTTGGTCGCTTGCTTCTGGTCGCTTGGCGCTTGTGGCGGCACCGGTACGGGTTCGGCCTCTGACCGGCGATCCGAGGCTAGAGCTTGCTCCTTTGCCGCGTTCCTTTCGTTAAAGGCTACGTTCTGAAAATGAAAATACGCGCCAAGCGCGATGAGCGGCGCCGCTGCAATGGCGATAGAGAGCGCAGGCTTCATCGTTGATTCCCTTGGCCGGTTTATAGCCTGCGCCGGCCTTCCTGGCAAGGCTTATAACTATCCATGAACGACCCCGCTCCTGCGGCGCCGGCTGATCCGGTGCTGCTGGCCCTGCTGGCTTGCCTCCGCTGGGGCGATGCGGCCGCCGTGGCGATCTGCTTGGAACGACCTGCATTTTTCCCCAGGACTTCCCCAAGTGTTAAGAGGCGTTCTTAAATCCCTTGTGCGGCAATGGTTCTAAGCAGCGCGTATCCGCTTTACAAGCAGGATGTCGCTGGTTCGAAACCGGCATCGGGCATCACCGCAATCCGCTCGATGTTGCAGGCAGCTGTTCTCGACGCCTGTGAACGAAGCCAGCACTCGATCACGCTTCCCTCCCTGAAGGCCCTACGCCGGGAGCCCGTCAGGTTCGAGGGGATCACTGGGGCGGTGGCCAGAGCCGCTGGAGAGGAAGCCAGGGACTGAACCCGGACCGTCAACGATTCGCTTGGCCGGAGTTAAGGCCGGGCTCAAGGTCATCCAGCTGGGTCGGGCCGGCTTGTTAAAGGAAGCGCCCATTCGCTTGAATAGGCCTGGTCCTTATTCAACGTTGGGGCACCACCTCCAGGCATGCAGCGGATCGCTACGGGCCACTACGAGATCACCACAACAACCGGGGAGTCAGTCCGATCCTTCGTGCCGGATCCCCTCCCACCCAATCCCTCGCTTGACCTGAGCGGGCTAGGGCAGGCCCTCAAGGATCGCGCTTTGCTGGCCTGTGGGCGGCTTGATGGCGTGGCGGCCCTGCTTCCCGATCCAGACCTGTTTCTCTACGCGTACGTCCGCCGGGAGGCCCTGCTCTCGTCCCAGATCGAGGGAACCCAGTCGTCGCTGTCAGACCTGTTGATGTTCGAGCTTGAGGAGGCTCCTGGGGTTCCCTTTGACGATGTTGGGGAGGTATCGAGCTACGTGGCGGCCCTCGAACACGGCTTGGCCCGGATGGCCAGTGGTTTCCCCCTCTCCTGCCGCTTGCTGCGGGAAATCCACGCAGTGCTGCTGGCCCGTGGGCGTGGTGCCGATCGAATACCGGGCCAGTTCCGGCGCAGCCAGAACTGGATCGGCGGCACCCGGCCGGGCAATGCCCGCTTTGTGCCACCACCTCCTGGGCTAGTGGAAGGCTGTATGGCAGAGCTGGAGCGGTTTATCCATGCCGACGACGATCTGCCCGTACTGGTGAAGGCCGCCCTCGCCCACGTGCAGTTCGAGACGATCCACCCGTTCCTGGATGGCAATGGCCGCCTCGGACGACTGCTGATCGTGCTGATGCTG
>JAPLIE010000197.1 GCA_026389265.1 Cyanobacteriota bacterium
AAGGAGCGCCTATCATTCACCTGGAATTCAAGCTCTTCATCGCTAATATTAAAAAGCTGCTGGAGTACAAGCATCTTGAAAAGGATCAGCGGATCAATTCTCTTGCGCCCTGCGTTGCTCTTCCGCTCGAGTACGTAGCCTTGATCAAGGAGAGGACGAAATGATTCCCATGGAATCGACTCAGACAGTCGCTTTAGAACGGGCTTCTTCTCTTGGAGTTTTGACACTCTTTGTTGCTCATCCCAGAAACCTCGTTGGCCCACTGTCGCAATCAGATCTGATTGCGTAATGATAGCCATGATTCCGCCAGAATCAAGTCCACTTAGCAATTTTCGAGGTGCCCATCTGCAATTGAAGTTGTTATATTATAGCCAGGCCAGATACTATAGGTATTGCTTGAATAATCTACAACTAATAGGTCATCACCATCGCCTCCATTAACTGTGTCAGCCCCCAATCCACTATTGATGGTATCATTTCCCTCTAAACCGCTCAGGCTATCATTGCCCCCAAATCCATTGATTACATCATCTCCTGAAGTTCCAGTAATCGTATCATTCCCCGACGTACCCGTAAAATTCTGCTGCTCAACCGCAATATCCCCCCCATTGACGCTAACAATCCCATGGTCGTCCTCCGCTTTAAACTGCGCCAACTCAACATCAGACAAACTCTCCCCCAACACCAACGCCGCAAAAATCGCCCCTTCATCCCCCAAGCTATCGTCTTCATTTACAAGCTGGTCAACCCAATGACCTATTTCCTCGATTAGTACCCCTGCAACAGCCTCAACATTCGTCGCATTCCGGCTGAGAAAATCCTCAGAAAGATAAATCCTGTTGGTCTGCCCTGAAAAAGCCCCGTTGGCCCCACACAACTCCTCTTGGGTGAGGATCTCGATGGAAGGCATCATCGCAAAATTGCCTTCCAGCCAATCCTTTTTGATTGAATCGATCCTTCCCGCCTCTCCGAAGGCCACCGCCATCCGCTGGGTGAACATCGGGTCGCCGGCATTGCGCCTCAGGTACTTCAGAACCCTCAACAGAGACCGCTCAAGCAGAGCGATCAACGCGGAATCGATTGATACACCCTCTGATTCCTCTATGCTCAGGTTGGAGATTTCGACTTGGCTCATTGAATTGCTGCTGGATTAGATTGATTACGTAACACTTTTGTAGCTGCTCAGGAGAAGCAGGTCTGCAGCAGATCGCTGCACCGCTAAGGCAATGTGCTCAATACACATCTGAACTTCTGAGTCTTACTACATTCAGCAGATTAAGAAGCCCGCAAATTTCCGAAATTCTTAATTTTTCCCACTCAAATGCCTGGAAGGCCGGCCGTGGGATCACTTCTTGATCCCAGCGGCTCTCCGTTGCACTCGCGCCCAGGGAATCGCTTCAGCCTTTTAAGCAGTCAACTGTCATTGGATTGATATCTCAATGCCGATCGAGTTGGTCGTCCCCGCCGCTGCGGAAACTTCAGCAGGTCGGTGCCGGAGACCTCCGCTCACAGGCCCAGATCCGTCACCGCACCCAGGCTGCTGCTGCTCACCAGGCGGGCATATTTTCCGAGCACACCGGTGCGGTAGCGGGGTTCGGGCTTCACCCAGGCGGCGCGGCGGCGCTCCAGTTCGGCATCGTCCACGTTGAGCTGAATCACCAGTTGTTGGGCATCCACGCTGATGCTGTCGCCCTCCTGCACGAGGCCGATCGTGCCGCCGACGGCGGCCTCCGGCGCCACGTGGCCCACCACCATGCCGTAGGTGCCGCCGGAGAAGCGGCCATCGGTGATCAGGGCCACCTTGTCGCCGAGGCCTTCGCCGATGATCGCGGCGGTGGGGGCGAGCATCTCGCGCATGCCAGGTCCGCCAACCGGGCCCTCATAGCGGATCACCACCACATCCCCTTCGCGGATCTGTTTGGCGAGGATCGCGGCGAGGGCCTCCTCCTCGCTCTCGAACACCCGGGCCGGGCCGGTGAGCACCGGCGTTTTCACACCACTGATCTTCGCCACGCTGCCCTCGCTGGCGAGGTTGCCCTTGAGGATGGCCAGGTGTCCCTTGGCATAGAGCGGGTTGCTCAGCGGCCGGATCACGTCCTGGCCGGCGGGTGGTTCGGCGGGAACCTCCGCCAGCACCTCCCGCAGGCTGCGGCCTTCCACGGTGCGGCAGTCGCCGTGGAGCAGGCCGGCATCGAGCAGCAGCCTCATCACCTGGGGGATGCCACCGGCCCGGTGGAGATCCACGGTCACGTAGCGGCCGCTTGGCTTGAGGTCGCAGATCACCGGCACCCGCTGGCGGATGACCTCGAAATCGTCGATGGTGAGGGGTACGCCGGCGGTGCGGGCCACCGCCAACAGGTGCAGCACGGAATTGGTGGAGCCCCCCACCGCCATGATCACGCTGATGGCGTTCTCGAACGCCTCGCGGGTCATCAGGTCGCGGGGGCGGATGGCCTTGGCGATCGCCTCCACCAGCACCTCGGCGCTGCGGGCGGCGCTGTCGGCCTTCTCCGGATCTTCCGCCGCCATGGTGGAGCTGAAGGGCAGGCTGAGGCCCATCGCCTCGAAGGCGGCGCTCATCGTGTTGGCGGTGAACATGCCGCCGCAGCTGCCGGCGCCGGGACAGGCGTTCTTCTCAATCGCGGTGAGCTGGGCCTCATCGATCCGGCCACCGCTGTATTGACCCACCGCCTCAAAGGCGCTCACCACGGTGAGGTCGCAGGCGCCGAGCTTGCCGGGCTTGATCGTGCCGCCATACACGAACATCGAGGGGATGTTCATGCGGGCCATCGCCAGCATGGCGCCGGGCATGTTCTTGTCGCAGCCCCCCACCGCCAGCAACCCGTCCATGCTCTGGGCGTTGCAGGCGGTCTCGATCGAATCGGCAATCACCTCGCGGCTCACCAGGGAATACTTCATCCCCTCGGTGCCCATCGAGATGCCATCGCTCACGGTGATCGTGCCGAACATCTGTGGCATCGCCCCAGCCAACAGGGCCGCCTGTTCGGCGCGGCGGGCTAGGTCGTTGAGCCCGATGTTGCAAGGGGTGATGGTGCTGTAGCTGTTGGCGATGCCGATGATCGGCTTGTTGAAGTCGTCGTCGCCGAAACCCACGGCCCGCAGCATGGCGCGGTTCGGAGACCTCTGGATCCCCTGGGTGATGGCGGCGGAGCGCAACATGGCGGCGGCGGTCAGGTCGTGAGGAAAGCTACCGACCGATGGGACCCGGCACCGGATCAGGGCAGGGGCTGGAGCTGCTCCAACTGGCGGCGCACCTCGTCGATGGCCTTGTTGAGCTGTTGCACCCTCTCCTGCAACAAGGGATCAACCGAAGCGGCCGCCGAGGTGGGCTGGAACGCAGCCCGGGGCTGATGATCAGCCGGAGCAGCCGGCTGGCGCGGCGATCTCAGCCGCAGCGGCTGGGGCAGGCGACTCTGGCGGCGGCGATCCGCCTCGCTCAGCAGCCACCAACCCAAGCCCGCGGCCCCGAGCACGGCTCCACCGAGGACGCTCAGCAACAGGCCGCTGCCGGAGCTGGCTGGGCGTTGCCGTGGATCAGCCATGCCTGAATCGAAAGATCTTCTGGCTTCACCCTAGGGAGGCCAAGCCCTCGATTCCAGTGAAGCGAAGGTCGGCATCCCCGAACCCAGGCACAATCCGGCCCTGGCCATCCACATCGGCGTCGATGCAGGCGCAGTAAAGCGTCAGATCACTCCATCGTTCACCCAGAACCTTCAGGCCTGGTGCCGCGGCCAGCAGGGAGATGATCCGGAGCCGTTCACCCTGCACCCCTTGCTGGGCGAGCCGCTCCAGCACAAGCATCAGACCATCGGCGGCGGTGATCTCTGGAACGAAGAGCAGAACGCCCACCCGATCAGCGATGGCAGCAGGCAGGCCGATGATCCGGCCCCGCTCCTCGATCCACAGAGGCGCCAGGGCGGAGGCCGGCAACACGGTGCGGGCACCTTCCCACAAGCCCAGGCCCGCCGGCAACAGGGGAAGCGCCAACAAAGGGACGGTGGCATCCACCACTTGGCCCTCCGTGGCGGCCAAGGGGGTCTGCACCGCCACGGCCCTCTGGGGCAACCAGTCCCGTAGGGCCTCATAGGTGAGCCAGCGGCCCAGTTCCAGCATGGCGGTGCCAAACAATGGCGGCGGTGTACCGCCATCCCGGAGCACCGTGAGCCAGTGTGCGATCAGGGGATGGGGGGGAACCACCACCCGCAGGGACATCGCCATGCCTGCCATAACTTGGGTTAGCAGCGTACCGGCATGGCTATGGGCAATCGCAGGCCGTCCGTGAGGACGGAAGGGGAGAATCTCTCGATCACCCCCGGAGAGCCCCTGGCTTTTGTGGCAGCCCTCGCTGGCCCCCTTCGCGCGGCTATCGCTCCCCTCCTGGCACTGCTTCTGGTGCTGATGCCCCTGTCGCCCCTGGCCCAGCCAGCCTTGGCGATCACGGCACCGGAACTGCGGAGTCAGCGCAGTCTCCAGGACCTTCAGCCCGACATGCACGGCAGGGATCTCAAGCAACAGGAGTTCCTCAAGGCCAGCATGGAGGGCTTCGATCTGCACGATGCCGACCTGCGTGGGGCCGTGTTCAACTCCAGCAACCTGCGCCAGGCAAACCTGAGCAACGCCTCTCTCGCGGATGTGGTGGCCTTCGCTACCCGCTTTGATGGGGCAGATCTGCGGGGCGCGGTGTTCAGCAACGCCATGCTGATGCAGAGCCACTTCCGCGATAGCCAGATTGAGGGAGCCGACTTCAGCGAGGCTGTGCTCGATCTCCCCGAACAGAAGGCGCTTTGTGCCCGGGCCACCGGCGTGAACAGCCGCACCGGCGTGGCAACGCGCGACAGCCTTCGTTGCCGCTGATCTCCCTCTGAGGGTTCGCTTCCTCTCTGAGAGCTGGCATCAAGGTTGCAGCGGACTTTGAGCCCCATCCAACCTGCACCTAGAGTTTGCTCCAACCGGTTTCGCAGGGGATCAGCCTGCGAAGGAAACGGGGAAAGAACGGTGGGGGATCCCGATCCCGAATCCGGCACTGTCCCGCAGCTGTGAAGGCCAGCCATTGGCCCAGTCAGAACGCCCGCCGGTTTCACCCCCACAATTCGGCGCGGACCGGTTTCCATGACTTCTGTTCTCCCCGGGCGCCGGGGCACCGCCTTCGCGGCAGCCCTGCTGCCCGTTGCCCTGGCGATCCTTGCGTTGCTCCCCGGGGCAGCCCACGCGCACCACTTGATGCACCTGCTGCATCTCAAGCCCACCCCCCTCAGCGGCCTGCTGAGCGGACTGGCCCACCCGGTTCTCGGCCCCGACCATCTGCTCTTTTTGCTGGCCCTCTCCCTGGTGGGACTGCGCCATCGCACCACCTGGATGCTCGCGCTGCTGGCCACCGGTCTGGGTGGTAGCTGCCTCGGGCTGGTGCTGCCAGGCCTGCCAGCGGCCGAAGCCCTGGTGTCCTTCAGCCTGGTGGTGGTGGCCCTGATTCTCCTGGCGGGCTGGGACCGCCGCCTCCTGCTCCCGGCGATCGCTTTGCATGGCTATGTGCTCAGCGCAATGGTTCTGGGCTGGACGGCAGCGCCGATCGCCACCTACGTGATCGGTTTGCTGATCAGCCAGGGAGCGCTGCTCCTGGTGGCCATCGGGGTTCTGCGCAACAGCGCTGCCGCCTGCTCCGCCACCACCCGCCGCACCCTGGCGGCCGTGTTGCTCGGCCTTGGCGCCGCCTGGACCTGGTCCGCTCTGGTGGGTTGACCATGACCGTCTCTCCGTCCAGCCGGTTGCCGGTCACCGTGGTGACCGGTTTCCTCGGCTCCGGCAAAACCACGCTGCTGCGTCACCTCTTGCTGGAAAGCGGGCTGAAACTCGCCGTTCTGGTGAATGAGTTCGGTGAGATCGGCATCGATGGCGACCTGCTGGCTGCCTGTGGCTTCTGTGATGCCGAGGAAATGGATGGTCGCCTGGTGGAACTGGCGAACGGCTGCCTCTGCTGCACGGTTCAAGATGAGTTCCTGCCCACCATGCTGAGCCTGCTGGAGCGCTCCGACGACCTCGACGGCATCGTGGTGGAAACAAGCGGACTCGCCCTACCCGAACCCCTCGTGGCGGCCTTCGGCTGGCCCTCCATCCGCACCCGGACCCGCGTGCATGCCGTGGTCACGGTGGTGGATGGCGAGGCTCTCGCGGCGGGACATGTGGTTGGTGATGCCGAGGCGGTGGAGGCCCAGCGCCGGGCGGACCCCAGCCTTGATCACCTGCGGGCGATCGAGGATCTCTTCCAGGATCAGCTTGAGGCCGCTGATCTCGTTCTCGTCAGCCGGGCCGACCGCTTGGAGGGCACCCGGTTGGAGGAGGTTGTTGGCAGGATTCGCCCCCGTCTCCGGCCGGGCACGTCCGTGCTCCCGATGGCCCGGGGCAGGGTGGATCCGTTCCTGCTGCTGGCCTCCAAGGGCGCTGACCCAAGCGACGATCCCCATCTCCGGAACGCCCCGGCACAGGGAGCGATTGACTCCGACCACGAAGCAGGTCATGACCACGACCATGACCACGACCACGACCACGCTCACACCCATGTCGCCATGGAGGCCGTGGTGATCCGCCGCCCCGGACTCTGGGAGCGGGAAGCCTTAGAGCAACAGCTCCTTCATCTGGTCCGCACGGAACCGGTGCTGCGTCTCAAGGGACGGCTCCACCAAAAAGGTCGCCGCCTTCCCCTGCAGATCCAAGCCGTAGGCGCGCGTCTGGATTGCTGGTACGAAGCCCAGGAGATCCCGGGGACAGGGCCCGCCGAGCCCTCCTTGGAGCTGGTGGTGCTGGGGGCCGCCGCAGACGCGCCGCGGCTGGAGCTGGCTTTCGCCTCCCTCTGAACCACCATCGGCTCGCGAACGACAGCCGGATCCTCAATCCAGGGGGATGTCGCCACGGGCGCAAACTCCATTCCAGCAGAGGCTGTTGCGGTCCTCCCAGCGGCTGCTCACCGGCCGCCAGGAACCCGCTCCGTGCTGCATGGTCACGCTGCCGCGGCCGTTGTGACGGAATTCCCAGCGTTGGGCACCAACCACAAGGGCCCACTGACTCCCGATCGTCACCACCTCCATCCTGCAGGGCTGCCATGGTCCCTGCTCCAGCCGGCATTCCAGGGGAATAGCCTGGGCGATTGCGGTCGGAACCGCCGCCTTGGCTCCTTGTCCGGCGACGAGCTGAACGGTGACCAGCAACATCAGCAGCAGTGACTGCTGGAGCTGTTGGTTGACCCGGACTGGCGAGGAGCCCACGTGGACAGGAGATGAAGCCTTCCTCAACCTGCTCTGAAGCCTGAGGGGTGGGGGGCCGGCCTGCCAAGATTTAACAAACCTGCCCGCCGCCGGTGCCCCTCTTCAAAGCCCGTGTTCTGGTGTCCCTCCGTCCTTCGGTGCTTGATCCGGCGGGTGAGGCAACGCGAGCCGCTGCCCAACGGCTCGGGGTGGAAGGTGTGACACGTCTGCGGATCGGCAAGGCGATTGAGGTGGATCTGGAGGCACCGAACCAGGCGGAGGCCCAGGCAAGGCTGGACCTGCTCTGTGACCGGTTGCTGGCCAATCCCGTGATCGAGAACTGGAGCGTGGATCTGGCCGAGATCGCTGGCGGAGTCGAGCCATGACCATCGGCGTGGTGGTGTTTCCCGGTTCCAATTGCGACCGAGATGTGCGCTGGGCCCTGGAGGGTTGTCTGGGGCTGCCGACCCGTTTTCTCTGGCATGAGGAAAGGGATCTGGATGGGATCGATGCCGTGGTGCTGCCGGGCGGATTCAGCTACGGCGATTACCTGCGCTGCGGCGCGATTGCCCGCTTTGCGCCGCTGCTGCAGGCCGTGCGTGACTTCGCCTCCAAAGGTGGGCCGGTGCTGGGCATCTGCAACGGATTTCAGGTGCTCACGGAGATGGGGCTACTGCCTGGTGCCCTCACCCGCAACAGGGACCTCCATTTCCTCTGCCAACCCATGGACCTGGTCGTCAGCAATCCTTCCGGTCCATGGCTGAAAGCCTATGGGCAGGGCGAAACGATCACGCTGCCGATCGCCCATGGTGAGGGCCGCTACCAGCTCGATGCCGAACACCTCGATCAACTGGAGCAGGAGGGGCAGGTGGTGCTCCGCTATGCCCAGAATCCCAATGGCTCGTTGGGCGATGTGGCCGGCCTGACCAATGCGGCAGGCAATGTGCTCGGCCTGATGCCCCACCCGGAGCGGGCCTGCGATCCGGTTACCGGCGGCATCGACGGTCGGCGCCTTCTGGCGGCCGCCCTGGGCTGATCCATGCATCGCCGTGGGCTGATCACCGGCCTCGCCGCTGGACTGGGGCTCTTCGGCCCCGCTGCAGCGGCTGGCCGATGACCCGCTCCTTTGGTCGCCCCGGGGGTTCCAGTCCCGCTGCCGCTTCCACCACCGTTGCATTCAGGCAGCCGGCTGGTGGCGGTGGCCCCGGGCACCTGGTAGGAGAACCCGGATCAGGAGGCCAGGCTGTTGCAGCGTCGCTGCGCCGAGGCCAGCTGGACCCTGGAGGTCCCTGCCGCAGCGATGGGGCGCTGGCGCTGGTTTTACGGTGCCGATGCGTCCCGGCGGGCCCAGTTGGAAAAGGCCTGGGCCGATCCGGCCACGGACGCCGTGCTCTGCATGGCGGGGGGTTGGGGCAGCGCCCGCATTCTGGAAGCCGCGGTTGGCGCCCTCCCGCCCGTCCTCTCTGGCTCGTGGGGTTCTCCGATGCCAGTGCGTTGCTCCTGGCCCAGGTCAGGGGCGGTCGCGGCGGAGTGGTACACGCCAGTACGGGCGGAGGATGCGGCCCAATGGCAGCGCCTGGTCAGCCTGCTGCGGGTAGAGCCCCTTTCACCCCTGATCGGGACCCCTTGGTTTCCCTCGCTGGTGGGCTGTGTGCTGTTGCTGGAGGACGTGGGTGAGGCTCCCTACCGGGTCGACCGGATGTTGACCCAGTGGCGCAGCGCCGGCTTGTTCCAGCCGGTGGCCCGATGACGTGCTTCCAGGCGACCTCAGCCTCGAGGAGGTGCTCCGCGAGCGCCTGGGGGATCTCGGGGTGCCGGTGGTCGGGGGGCTGCCGGTGGGTCACGGCCGGCCCAACCTCGCCCTACCGCTTGGTCGGCTCGCGCGCCTGGATGGATCGCGAGGCCAGCTGGCCCAGCTGTAAACCCGGGGCGTCGGCGAAGCAATGAAGGCCATAAAAATGGGTCCCCCAGGGACCCTCATCAACCAGTGGTTGTCTGACGCGGACGCTGCGAAGCGAGCAGCGAACTTCAGTTCACAGCGGCAAAGAAATCCTTGCTCTTGACGGGATCGGGATTCATGGTCTTCTCGCCGGGCTGCCAGTTGGCGGGGCAGACCTCATCGGGATGGGACTGCACATACTGGAAGGCTTGCAGCACCCGCAGGGTTTCATCCACACTCCGCCCCACGGGCAGGTTGTTGATCGTGCTGTGGGCGATCACACCATCAGGATCGATAATGAAGAGCCCGCGAAGCGCAATACCAGCGGATTCATCAAGCACTGCGTAGGCCGCAGCGATCTCCTTTTTCAAATCAGCCACCAGGGGATAGGCAATGTCGCCAAGGCCCCCGCTCTTACGGTCGGTCTGCACCCAGGCCAAGTGGCTGAACTGGCTGTCCACCGAAACACCAAGCACCTGGGTGTTGCGGCTGGTGAAATCGGCGTAGCGATCACTGAAGGCGGTGATCTCCGTGGGACAGACGAAGGTAAAATCAAGCGGATAAAAGAAGAGCACCACGTACTTGCCGCGGTAGTCGGAAAGCTTGATCTCCTTGAACTCCTGATCCACGACGGCTGTGGCCGTGAAATCGGGAGCAGGCAAACCGACGAGCCTGGTCATGGGAGGGAGGTGGTGGGGTCTGAGGGAAGGTCGGAGGCCCTGGCGTTGAAGGAGTGACTCGGGCCCGAGAGACTCAGGCGAAGTCGGACCGACTACCAGTTGGCTTCTTAACAACCTATCACAATTGCAGGCCTCTCTGCGTGCCGCGACGCCATAGGCTCAGAAGATCCTCCCGTTGATCGAGCCTGATGGCCTGGGATCCTGCCGTGCTTCGCAAATACAACACGACCGGTCACTTCCGGCTTCTCAATCAGCTTCGTTCGGAGCTCAAGGGCAATCCCCTGATCCGCCCCAAGGACGGCGAAACGGTGGGGGCCGCGAACCGCAGCCGCAGTCTCACCCGGGCCTTGGAAAATCGGGCCTCAGGGGGCTATGGGCGCAGCCGTCGGGCCCAAAACGCCCAAGAGGTCGTGGTCGTTGCAGCGGATCCACGCCTTCCTGATTCTGTCTTCCCTC
The DNA here is from genome assembly GCA_026389265.1 of Cyanobacteriota bacterium. Lineage (GTDB taxonomy): Bacteria > Cyanobacteriota > Cyanobacteriia > PCC-6307 > Cyanobiaceae > Cyanobium. The sequence goes on from JAPLIE010000197.1 coordinate 10,332, forward strand.
AGTACTCCATCGCGTGGCCGGGCAGAGGCGCCGAGGACCCAGCCGAAAACCTCTTCAACCTGGATGTCGAGGAAACGCAGACCATGGATTCGGAGTCGGAATCAGGCGGATTCCGCTCAAGACTGCGGGCGATCGACCTTCGCTGATCAGCGCAGGCTGCCCTCATTAGCAGCACCTTTGCAAAGAAGCTGCCCATGGCTCGGGGGAGACTTGAACTCCCGACCTTGGGGTTATGAATCCCACGCTCTAACCAGCTGAGCTACCGAGCCCCAACGGATTAATTCTAGAGGATGGAGTGGCACCGCTCCCCCAGGAAGCAAGGGCGATGGCCCTGTTTAGGCCCTGGGGGGCAGGAACTGGAGTGGGTTCATCGCCCCCTCCCCGGCCGGGAGAACCTCGAAATGAAGGTGGGGACCGGTGCTGCGTCCTGAGCTGCCCATTTTGCTGATCACCTGTCCCTGGTCAACCTGCTGCCCTTCCCTCACGAGCAGGTTGCTGTTGTGCCCGTAGCGGGTTCTGCTTCCATCCTCGTGGGTGATCTCTACGAAATAGCCGTATCCGCCTTCGTGCCAGCCAGCGAAGCTCACCCGGCCTCGAGCGGCGGCCACGATTGGGGTGCCGACGTTATTGGCGATGTCGATGCCTCTGTGCATGCGCCCCCAGCGCCAGCCATATCCAGAGGTGAAGGTTCCCTGGGCAGGCCAGATCAACGCGCTGCTGCCCCGCAAATAGGGAGAGGTTGGTCGCTGGTCGTTGCCGAAAGAGGGAAGTTCTGGCCAGCTCAGCCCCCCACTCCCAACCGGAGCCAGGCCGAGCAGCATGCGGCTGCGACCCGGTGCCGACCTCACCACCTGAACCTGACTGCCGACCACAAGCCGAGCGGTTTCAAGGCCGGGATTGAGCTGCAACAGCTCTCCCATGGTGAGCCCGTACCTCTGAGCGATCTTGAGCAGAGTGTCACCCAGGCGAACCACGGTGGACACCGTGGTGGTAGGCGGCGGCGGCGACGAGGGCCGGCGTGGAATCTCGATCTCCTGGGCGATCAGGGTGTCAGCGGATGGGCGGGCCAGGGATGGAGCGGGATCCACCACAACCTCATCCAGAACCTGGAGAGCCTCAGGCTCCAAGGTCCTGAAGGCGGGATTGCTCGCCACTGCGCCGACCACAGGCACCAATGCCGGTGTGGCAAGCAGCAGGGGGAGCATCAATCGGTAAGGCTTCATGCAGGATTCACCCGTTGGACAAGACCCGTTGGAGAAGCCAACATCCCCGGGCCGCGCAGACAGTAGCGCCCAGCCTTCTGGAGATCAAGTGTTCCCTGCGACAAAGCGGTCCCTTGCTGGGCACCAGATCTGGTGCGAACACTTCAGACGCCACTGCCGCTGGGGGGACTCCAAGGGGCTGTGGCGCTGTTCAGCTGCCGGATGGCTTCAAACAGCACCACCCCCACGGCGACCGAGAGATTGAGGCTGCGCACGCCGGGGGTCCCGTTCAGGGATGGACGAGCGAGGGGAATCGTCAGGCGGGCGTCGGCCCCCTGTTGGAGATCCCGGGGCAGGCCATCCGTTTCTCGGCCGAAGAGCAGCCAGTCGTCGGGGCGGAAGCTGAAACCGTCGTAGCTCTGGGCGGCATGGCTGCTGAGGGCGATCAGGCGGCCGCCCTGGCCCCTTTGGTGGGCCAGGAATGCCCGCAGATCAGGGTGCAGCGAAAGCGGCACCAAGGGCCAATAGTCGAGGCCGGCTCGGCGCAGCTGGCGATCATCCATCTGAAATCCCAGCGGTTCAATCAGGTGCAGTTCGGTAGCGGTGGCGGCGCAGGTGCGGGCCACATTGCCGGTGTTGGGAGGAATCTGGGGCTGGAAAAGAACGACCCTGGGCATGGTGAGAGGGGAGGGGTGTTAGGGCGAATCAGGGGCCACCAGGCACCGGAAGGCTCAGGCTCATGAGATCGAGGGCACGACCATGAATCACCAGCCAGGAGGCATCGGCTTCGGCGGCTAACCGCTGTTGCAGGTCCGCGAGCCGCTCCCGGAAACGTCCTCCCACCGCCGTGGGGGGAACCACCCCCCAGCCACATTCCTCGCCGACCATCAAAAGGCGGCCCTCACCGTTCCGCACCTGCTCCAGCAGGGCCTGACAACAACCCGACCATTCGGCGTGATCGGCCTCAAGGTGGGCCGCCACCCAGGTGCCCAGGGAGTCAATCAAGGCAAGCTGCCCCGAAACCAATCGTGCTAGCGCAGGCGAGAGATCGCCACCCACCTCCCAGAGGTGCCACTCCGGTGGACGACGGTCACGGTGTCGTCGCAGCCTCTCCTGCCAGCTGAAGTCATCCTCGAGGATGGGTCCGGTGGCGACATAGATCACGTCAAGACCGCTGCTTGCGGCGAGATGTTCAGCCCAGCGGCTCTTGCCAGAACCAGCCGGGCCGCTGATCAGGGTGAAGCGGGGAGGAGTGGAATCAACCACCGCCATTCATGTTGCGAAGGGTGGCCACCGAAGAGGGGGAAACGCGATTGAGGTAGCGGAAGATCCAGTATTTAAAGATCGTGGCCAGCACGACCGGGAAGGTGGCGATGAACAACAGGATGAAATTTTCCTTGGCCGGCAGACCGAGGTGATGGGCGACACCATCAAGCAGCACGGTCCAGCCTTCAGGACTATGGAAACCCACGAAAATGTCGGTGAACAGGATTATGGTGAAAGCCTTGGCGCTATCACTCAACCCGTAGACGACTTCATCGATGAAGCCGCGCAGGATCTGAATATCCCTCTGGCCGAGCAGGCAGACCAGTACAAAGCCCAGCAAACCTGCGATGTCGGCAAAGACATTCTTGATGGCATGGGTGCTTTGCTCCTTGGATTGATCCTGTAGTTCCTTCGCCTTTTCGCTGAGGCGTTTCTGAAGCTCCTCCGAACTGGGTTCGGGCTGATTGCTGAGCAGCGCCTCAAACTCCAATTCATCCTTGTAGGCCCTCAGTTCGCGAACAGCTCGTTCCTGGAGATGGGGTCTTGGATAACTCAGCAGGCTGGAACGTGGGGCAAAATGATCCACCAGTGGTGACACCACGTAGGTGCGGCTCACCTGTTGCAGCAGAATCGGCACCAGGATCAAAAGCAGAAGGATCCGCAGGGAAACCAGGGTGGAATCGCGCCGCCGCCGGAAGCCGGCCACCACGCTGGCCTCGGCATCGGGATCCAGCTGTCGACGCACCTGGTCGACGACTCCGAGCAGGCTGCGAGGCAGCACCTCAGGGCTCCGGCTGAGGGCGGGGAGCGGCGCTCGGCGCGAGTCATAACGGTTCATCACCGACTCGATCAGCTGAAGCTGCCTTAGCTCCTGCCCGGAGAGCTCGAGGCGATAGGGCTCCACCGTGTTGAGGGCCTGCTGACAGACCTGGGAGGCTGCTCGGAAGCGACGTAGCAACTGGGCCTGAACAGACTTGGAAACGGAAAGTTCAAGTTCCGGCCGGATCGGACGGTCGTTGTAGTGCTCCAGCTCGATGCTCTGAATCTGCAGAGCTGCCTCGTAGCCCCGCTCCAGATCACTACTCAGGTCGCGGGACTTTGCTTGGCCGAAAGCTCCGATCCAATCGGTGAGACCCATGGATTTCGCGACGGTGTGGAAGAAGGGCAATCAGCGGGAGAAAACCCACCAGGTGAGCATCGGAACCACTGAACCCACCACCAGCAACACCACAATCCAGGTGAAGCCGTTGCTGCTTTCCGTTTCTTCGTGGCTGGGAATGTTGGTGGTGATCACCGCTTCGGCAGCGATCTCGGGTTCACCGGGATCTTCCCCGCCCCGCAGCACCGTGGCAAGCCGTGTGAGCCCATCGAGACTGGCCTGGCGATAGCGATTTCCCTCGCGTAAGGGGAGCGCCATGGTGGTGCGGGCGGTGCTGCGGAGCAGCTCAGGGGGAAGTTGGCGCTCCAGAGGTTCCGAGGCCACAACGGCGGCCGCCTTGGTCTGGGCATCAACCAGCACGAGCAGCAGCGGGTCCTGGTTTGCAACGGCGGCGGTGTCAGGGTCGGTGGCAGGGGCGGACCAGCGTTGCAGCAGCTCCTGACCCAGCTGCTCAAGGCTCAATCCGTAGTCAAGGCGGGGCACTGTGATCAATCGTACGTCCACCCGCTCGGCCCGGAACGTCTCAAGCTGTTTCTCGATCTCGCCGCGGGAAGCGCGGCTGAACACATCAGCCGAATCGAGCAACGCCGCAGCAGGCGGCGAGCTCGGGAGATCCTTCAACGACACGGCCAGGGCCGCATCGATCGGCGCCAGGGCCAGCAGGGTGAGCACCAGGGGGGCCACCAGGCGGAGCCAAGCCCGGCCGACGATGCGGCCCAGGGTCGAGAGGGGAGCCAGGGAGCCGGGTGCGTCCGAGGGAAGGGGGTTTGTCACTGCAGGGCCACACACCGGCAAAGCTCTCCCAGTTTGCCGCCAGCCGGTCCGCCTGTCGCGGCTTCAGGATCGGAGAGGATTGAGGGTCTTCCCGGCCGTGCGCCATGGCCCTCTCCGCTGCCGCCCGATCCGCCGTGCTGGTGGGCGTGGCGGGTCTGACCCTCGCGGTGATCAACCAAACCACCGCACCGGCCCTGGAACCTCCCCTGGAAAGGGCCTCGGTGCTGGCGGGGATCCTGGCGGTGTTACTCATGCTGAGCGGGCTTCTCGGGGAGAGGGTGCTGCCGGCGGAGAGCGCCCGGGTGGCTCTGGTGGGTCGGGAGGGCCTGGAGCTGGCCGAGGCCCTTCCCGAACCCCTGCGCCAGGAGCTCGCCTGGGGCAGCGCGATGCTGCTGAAGGCCACTCCGGCCGCCGTGGTGGTGGTGCAGCGCGGTGACCAGATGCTTCTGCGGCGGGGACTTCTGGCGGAGACCAGCTTCGTACCGGGCGTGATCTGCGCTCAGGCCCTTGAGCGGCAGCGCTCGATCTCTCTCGTGGACCTGGCCGTGTATCCGGGCAGAGACGAATTCCGGACCCTCCTGGCTGATCTTCCAGCCGTGGTGGTGCAGCCGATTGGCCGGGACGGCCTGCTACTGGTGGGGGGGTGGTCGCCACGCTGCTTCGGCCGGGGCGACCTGATCTGGATCGAGGGTTGGGCTTCCAGGCTGGCCGTCGCCCTGGCGCCGATTCCAGGGGTCAGCGGGGCCGGCCCGTCACCTGAAATTGGCTGACCACCCGACCACCGGGCGCGCTAATCGCAAAGCTGCCCCCTTCTCCGAGGTTGCCCTGGAGAAGGGTGGCGCGGCTCGTCTGACGATTCGCGGCCCGCTGGAGCACCACGGAACCCTCGGCCGAAACGGCGCCGCTGCGCCAGTTCCACTGGCAGCGATCGGCATTGAGCCGTTCTCCAGGCTGTTCGACATGGCACTGGTTCGCGATCGAAGCCACAGCCTGCAGGCCCTCCACCGTGAGTCCGGTGCCCGTGGCCCGACGGGAGCCATCGGAGAGCTGGAATGGCAAGCTCGTGGTTCCCGACTGGGACGAAAGATCGAGGCGCAGATCACGGCCGGTGAAACGCTGGCCTCGGGCGGAATCCTCCAGTTGCACCGCGCCCAGCAGGGAGAAGGTCTGCTGCTGGGTGTTCCCCTCCAGGCGTTCGGCCAGGAGCTTCTGGGGCTGGCCACCGGCCGGCAGGCCGGCAGCGCGTCGCTCTCCGACCACAGGCCCGGGGGCCACCAGCGCTCCCGTGCCCGGTTGCCAGCTGAGGCTGGCGACTTGAATCGTGGTTTCCGGCGGGCCCGACGGCAGTGCCGCAAATGGATGGAAGCGTTGCGCCCAGCGATCGAGCCGCGGCGCCCCGCTCAGTTCCAGGGTGTCGGCATCGAGACGGAAACGGGCCCGCTCAGCCCGCAGCCTTCCTTGTTGGTCATAGGCCTCTGGACGGCGGTCCACCAAGAGCAACTTCTGCTGGGGGAGCCAGCGGGCACGGGTCGCCTGGATCAACACCTCCGGTTTGGAGAGACGCTCAACCCGCAGGTTCCCCTCCAGCAGGATCGCCTGGCCATCACCGATCACCGTGCCGCTGTCGGCCTGGAGGCGATAGAGAGGCTGGCCCTTGGCAAAGATCAATCCCTTGGGCCTTTCAGCCCTGGCGAGCCGTCGACGAAGGTCGTAACGGGCCTCCGGGCTGGTGAGTTGCCAGGCGGGGCGCCCACCTGCATCCTGCTGCTTGAGGTCGAGGGAGCGGAAGACAAAGGGTGGGGTCTGGACATCGGCGATCGGCGGCCGGGAGCGACGGCAGGCGGCCAGGGGGAGCAGGACCACAGCCACAACGACGGCGGCTGGCAGGAAACGGCTCACAGGGGGGATTCCAGCTCAAGCTTTTGCATCACCGGTACCGGCTCAGGCAGGGGGCTGCCCCCCTGCAGCCCTCCCCAGAGGAGTGGCTCGGACCAGGGGGGCGGAACCGCAGCGGCGCCGGAAGCACCGCACGGGATCGGCTCCAGCCCCAACTGGGCCAGCATCCTGGTGGCCAGATCGGGCAGCAGAGGGGTCAGCAGCACCGCCACCAGGCGGCAGGTTTCCAGCACCGCGTAGAGGTCCGCCGCCACGGCGTCGCGATTCTCCTCCTGTTTGACCAGTTTCCAGGGCGCCCGATCATTGAGATGGCCATTGGCCTCGATCGCCAGTTGCAGAATCGCCTCGGCTCCACGCCGGAAGTCGAACACCTCTAGGGAAGCGATCGCCACCTCACGGGCCCGCTCTGCGGCCTGGGCGAGCGGATGCTCCATGGACAGGCCATCCGGGGAGGGAGGCACGCATCCTGCAAACCACTTGCGCGCCATCGAGGAGGTGCGATTCAGCAAATTGCCGATCGTGTTGGCCAGATCGTTGTTCACGAGATCCGTGAAGCGTTGCTGCTGGAAATCTCCGTCCTCGCCGAAGGGGATGTCCCGCAGCAGATACCAGCGCACCGCATCGGTTCCGCAGCGATCGAGCAGCTGTTCGGGATCCAGCACGTTGCCCAGGGATTTGCCCATCTTCTGGCCCTCCCGGGTGAGAAAGCCGTGTCCGAACACCGAACCAGGCACTTCCATGCCGGCTGAGAGCAGCATGGCGGGCCAGAACACGGCGTGGAAGCGCAAGATGTCCTTGCCGATCACATGCACCCGGGCCGGCCAGCCCCGACTGGCAAGGAGGTCGAGATCGATCGGGTCGGAGGGATCGAGCAGGGCGGAAAGATAACCAAGTAAGGCATCAAACCATACATAGAAGGTATGGCCGGGATGGCCCGGCACAGGTATACCCCAAGGAAGGTTCTGGCGGGAAATCGAGAAATCCTTCAGACCGCCCGCAACGAAATTCTCCACCTCGCGCCGGCGGGATGCGGGAGCCACGAAGCCTGGTCGGCTGATCAAGGATTCGATCGCCTGTTGATAGCGCGAAAGCCGAAAAAAGAGATTCACCTCATCACGCCATTCCAGGGGACGGAGATGGATGGCGCAGCTCGGCTCCGGGTCGCTGGCGGTGGGGTCCTTGAACTCTTCACAGGCCACGCAGTACCAGCCCTGCTGGCGACCCTCCACCACATCGCCACTGGCCTCGACCCGGGCGAAGAAGGCCTCCACCAGCTGGCGATGGCGTGGATCGGTGGTGCGGATGAAGCGGTCGTTGCTGATCTGCCAGCGGCGCCACAGGTCCCGGTAACCCTGGCTCACCACATCGCAATGGGCCTGGGGCAGCAGCCCCGCCGCTTCGGCGGTCCTCTGAATTTTCAGGCCATGTTCATCGCAGCCGGTGATGAAACAGACGCTCTGGCCCTGCAGCCGCTGAAAGCGGGCGATCGCATCACAGGCCAGGGTGGTGTAGGTGCTGCCGAGGTGGGCCCGATCGTTGACGTAGTAAAGGGGGGTGGTGAGCGTGTAAGTGGGCATCAGAGGGGGCGGCAGCGCTGAAGGACAAGGGCCAAGCCGGGCCCGCTCCGGCCCGGAAGGGTCAGCCGCATGAGCCGAAGCGGCCCGGGAAACGTTCTCCTGCTGCAGCTCGGACTCCTGCTGCAGCTCGGACCCGGGAGATGCTCGAACGGATCGGGCGGGATGCGGGAGATCGGCAGGCGGAGTGGTGAGGTCGCTGGGTTGGGGGATCTTACTGAGGCGATGTGTCCGGCTCCCCGGCCATGCCTCCGCCGGGTGGTGGGACGCCCCCGGAGCTGGCATGGTGTTGGTCGGCAGCGCTTGTTCGATGGTTGGTCCCACCTCCCAGCCCGTGGGCGTTCTGGTGTGGGGCGGTGGCAGCGGCGGCGTGGCGGCGGCCCTGCAGGCGGCCCGCTCGGGAGCCCACACCCTGCTTCTCACCCCGGGGTCCTGGCTCGGCGGCATGGTGAGCGCCGCGGGGGTGTGTTGCCCGGATGGCAATGAACTCACGCCCTGGCAGACCGGACTCTGGGGTGCCCTGTTGCGCAGCCTGGCCGCCCAGGAGCCAGGGGGCCTCGATCACAACTGGGTGAGCTGCTTCGGCTACCGACCCGCCACGGCGGAGAGGATCCTGAGGCGCTGGGTAGCCGCCGAATCGCGGCTCTCCTGGTGGCCCGGCTGCCGGGTGCTGGAGATCGCGCGCCAGGGTTCCCGGATCAGCGAGGTGACCGTGGCCCGCTCGGCTGCATCATCCAGCGCCACGGAGCAGCTGATTCTGATCACCCCGGAACTGGTGATCGACGGCAGCGATCGGGGCGACCTCTTTCCCCTGGCGTCAGCCCCCTACCGCCTCGGATGGGAAGCTCAGGAGCTCTGGGGGGAGCCCAGCGCTCCGGCCGCCGCGGATCTGTCGGAGCCTTTCTTTGCTGCCCAACCGGTGCAATCCCCCACCTGGGTGGTCATCGGTCAGCTGGCTTCTGGGCAGGCCCCGCCGCCCACGACAGACTCAACGCCTACAAGCGATGCGCCGCCCTCACTGCCAGCGCCCTTCCGCGGCGCCTGTGATGCCTTCGGAGTTGCCCGCACCCTCTGCTACGGCCGCCTGCCAGGCGGCGCGGTGATGCTCAACTGGCCCCTGCAGGGCAACGACTGGCACGAGGGCCTCGGGCGTGCCTTCCAGGCCGTGGAGGCCGCCGGGTTTCCCGCCACGGCCCCTGAGCAGGAACTGGCGGATTCGATGCGCCAGCACAGCCGCCACTTCGCCCGGGTACTGGAGCAGGCGAGCGGCGGAGCGCTGCAGCCCCGTGGTCTGTTCCCTAGCCCGGAGCAGGCCAGCGCCGGTGCACTGGAGGGCGGTGAAGCGCTCGCCCTGATGCCCTACTGGCGAGAAGGCAGGCGCCTGCTGGGACGTGACCTGGTGCTTGAGCAGCACCTGCTGCCGGTTGCCCAGGGGGCCAGCATCGCCGCCCTCCCCCGCGACGAGCGCGGGGTCTGCAGCGCCATCGCGGTTGGTAATTATGCCAACGATCACCACTACCCCGGCGCGGAATGGCCGCTGGCGCCGAAAAGCTGCCGCTGGGGTGGGCGCTGGAGCGGTACACCCTTCACCATTCCCTACGGTGCCCTGGTCAGCCGCGATGTGGAGAATCTGCTCGCCGCCGACAAGTGCATCAGCGTGAGTCACATGGCCAACGGTGCCACCCGCCTCCAGCCCCTGGTGCTCAACATCGGACAGGCGGCCGGTCTGGCGGCGGCCCTATGTGTTCGTGAAGGCCTTCTTCCCGCCGAGCTTCCCGTGTGGAAGCTTCAGGAAGCCTTGATCGACGATCCCCTGGCCCCGGCCGGCCCCTTTCCCGTCTGGTCCCTGCCGTGGCATCACCCCCAGTGGGCCATGGGGCAGAGGGCCGTGCTGTGCGAGTCCGGCCGTCTCGATAGCCGGGGCGACCTGGTGAATCCGCCCTGGAATGATCTGGCCGTCGATCCCCACCAGGCCCCCCCAGAGGCCGGCGAGCGCCTGTGGCAGGGAGATCTGGTGCCAGATGGTGCCGGCGGTTTCGTGCTCCACACCGCCGAGGGCCCCTGGCCCGTGATCACCCTGGAACCGGCTCTCCATGGCTGGCTCGCGCAGCTGGAGCGGCCCACCCAGACGCGACTGGTGGGCTGTGCCAATCCCTGGGGCCGCTGGCTGAGGGTCAGCCGGTTGGCCGGCTCCTAACCAGGGCGGCCGCGGAGCCTCGGGCCCGCTCAGCCCGTGGCCTCCAGGCGGAGTAGGTCTTGGAGGGAATCCACCGCGCTGACCCGCACCAGCAGGGCGTTTCCAGGTTCACTGCGGGATGGACAGATGCAGGGGAGCGACTGGGCCAGATCCTCCAGCCACACCAGGCCGAGCTGATGGTCCTGACGCAGCCAGCGCAGGAACAACCCGGGCCACTGTCTTCGCTCCTGCTCTTCAAACCACACCTGCAGCCAATGCCGCTGATCCTCCCGGCCAATCTGAATGCCCTGGCGAAGAGGACCTTCCAGCTCCGTGAGCAGGGCGGCGAGGTCCTCTTCCGCTAGGTGGGGCTCACCTGCTCGCAGGGCCAGGAGCTGGCGTTGAACCAGCAGATCGCCATAGCGACGGATCGGCGATGTGGCTTGCACATAGGCCGGCAGTCCGAGGCTGAAGTGCGGTGCCGTGGAGGTTCCCACCAGGCCACGGCTGAGGCAGCGTTTGATCGCCGCATGGCGCACGGGCCCGCAGGGAAGCTGGGCCAGCTCCGCCGCTGAAGGCAGCTCACAGGTGGGCTGACTGCGGAAGGGAAGGGCCAGTCCTTCGTGAATTCCGCGCTCCGCCACGAGGCTGCCGGCGAGCACCATGGCCTCGGCCACCAGGCGGCGGGAGGGCGAAGCCTCCACCACCTCCAGCTCGGCCTGCTCACCGCGGCAGCGGATCCTGCCCTCGGGATCATCCAGATGGAGGGCGCCGCGGGCCGTGCGCCAACTGCGCCGCACGGTGAGCAGATCGTGGATCGCCACCAAATCGGCCTCCTGCGGTGGCGCCAGTTCGATCAGCTCATCGGCATCGGCATAGGACAGGCGATAAGTGGGCCGCACCCAGCTGCGCTCGAAACCATCCGCCAGCACGGCGCCGCTGGAGTCGAGCTCCACCCAGAGGCTCCAGGCCGCGCTGCGCTCCCCGCGGCGGAGACTCATCGGCCCATGGGCGAGCTGGGGCGGAAACATCGGGAGGTTGCCGCGGGCCAGGTAGAGGCTGCTGGCGCGGCGGCGAGCCTCCAGATCGAGGGGGGTGCCAGCCGCCACGAGCCGCCCGGGATCGGCGATATGGATCCACAGCCGCTGGCGGCCCTCCGCGGTGGTTTCTAGGGCAAGGCCGTCGTCGATGTCGAGGGTGTCGTCGTCGTCGATGGTGACGACCCGCTGATCAGAGCGATCGACCCGCTCCCCATCGCCGGGGAAGGGCAGGTGAGCCCGGGCGACAAGCTGATCAGCCTCCTCTAGGAGCTGGCTGGGGAAGCCCTGCTGCCAGGTGGTGGCCTCCAGGGAAGGTAGGTGGTGCCGCTCCCATTGGCCGAGATCAACCAGCAGGTGGCGAATCGGGCCGGGTTCGAGCGGGCAGTGGATCTCCCGCAGGAGGCGCTGCAGGTCATCGGAGAGGGGCTGCTCCGTTGCGCCGCCGGCCCAGCCGCGGAGCTGGTTCAGGTCGTGCTGTTGCTCCGCGCTGAGTCCGTCGGCATCGACGGGCTGCCTGGCCTGCAGCCGCTGCAACCATTGGTCTCGGTGCAGGCGGCGCAGGGCCTGGCGGTGCCGCTCCTGCCGCAGCGGCCGAAGTTCGTCGGCGCGGCGGGGAGTAATCCTGGCCTGGCGGAGGCGAAAGAGGGTTTGATCACCGTGGAGCCAAAGCCAGCAGGCCGCTAGGAGGGAAGGATCCGCCGCTGATCCGAGCAGATCGGCTAGATCGCTGAGGCAGCCTTCCCAGGGGGAAGGTTCCTCCACCAGCACCAGCCATGCCTCCCCGAAAGCACGGCAGCTGGGTCGGCTGGCCGACAGGCCAGCGGGACTAAGACTCCAGGGGGGATCTCCGAGTCGGGCAGGGGTGCCAGCCGCCGTTGGCGGCAGGGCGGCGATTCGTTCGACATCCCGCAGGGGCACTTGGTGGAGCCGGGCGTCGAAGCCACTGCGTAGCTCCACCTTGGAACCGCGCACGGACTGCACGACACCGAGTTGGGATCCGCGGGCATCGTCGACACCCACGAGATCTCCGCTTTGGAGGCTGGAAGGCTGGCCCACGCCGACGGAGTTCCCTGGATCAGCCCTCTGGATTCACGAAGGGCAGGAGCGCCACAATGCGGGCACGCTTCACGGCATTGGTGAGGTCGCGCTGCTGTTTGGCGGTGAGACCGGTGAGGCGGCGGGGAAGGATCTTGCCGCGCTCGGTGATGAACTTCTTGAGCAGATCAACATCCTTGTAATCAATCGGATCACCAGGCTTGATCGGGGAGAGACGCTTCTTGAAGAAGGAGCTGGACATGAGTTGGGAGGAACGGAGGAAGAAGGGAGAACGTTCTGCCCTGCCAGGCGCCTAATGGCGATTGCCAACGGCGGCGCGTTGGGGTGGCGATCAGGCCCCGGCAGGTGGGTGGGCGGCGACTACGGAAGGATTCCGGAGCGGCGCTGACCTCACTTGATTTCTTTATGCACCGTGGAGGAATTACAGTGCGGGCAGAACTTCTTCAGCTCCAACCGTTCAGTGGTGTTGCGGCGGTTCTTCTGAGTCGTGTAACGGGACACGCCAGGGGACCGCTTGGCGGGGTTGGACCGGCACTCGGTGCACTCAAGAGTGATCACGAGCCGGACGCCCTTGTTTTTTGCCATGGAAGGACGTTGCGCCGCTGAGCGAAGCGATGTGACAACGGGCAATCATACCTCCGCGTCGTTACCTCCTCTCCTGGGACGTTCGCGACGAGCTACGCGAGGGACGGCGGGGATGCCTCAGAAGCCACTGCAGGGGGAGCCACCATCAGCCGCTGCCTAGGATCCCGCCCAGACAAATTGATACCAGAAGCATGCGGGTTTCGCTCCAGTGGCTCCGGGAGCTCGTGCAGGTGGAGCCGGAGGCCCTCGATCCGGAGCACCTGGCAGAACGGCTATCGATCGCCGGCTTCGAAGTGGAGTCGGTGGATGATCTGGCCGCCCAGGCCGCTGGGGTGGTGGTGGGGCTGGTGGAGGCTCGGAATCCCCACCCAGCCGCCGACAAGCTGAGTGTCTGCCGCGTGTGGGTGGGGGCGGCCGAGCCGCTGCAGATCGTCTGCGGCGCCGCGAACGTGAGGGCGGGGATCCATGTGCCTGTGGCTCTCGTGGGGACCACGCTCCCGGCGGTGAACCTCACCATCAAGCCCGCCGAACTGCGGGGTGTGGCCAGCAACGGCATGATCTGTTCCCTGCAGGAGCTCGGCCTTCCCAGTGGCGTGGACGGCATCGCGATCCTCGAGGATCTGCTCGAAACGGTCCCGCCCCTCGGGGCCCCGATCGGTCCGGCCCTTGGGCTTGATGATCAGGTGCTGGAACTGGCGATTACCGCCAACCGACCCGATGGCCTCTCGATGCGAGGAATTGCCCGAGAGGTGGCGGCCCTGAGCGGCGGCCAGACCTGCTTTCCAGCAACCGGCCCAAGCATTGAAGCCGCACAGCTCGCCACCGATCCAGAGGATCGCCAGCGGATCGAGGCCGGGGGGCTGTTCAGCATCACTGCCCTGAGCAACGTCAGGGTTGAGCCCTCCCCGCCCTGGCTGCAGCAGCGGCTGGAGAAGGCCGGCGTGCGTCCGATCAACAATGTGGTGGACATCACCAACCTGGTGATGCTGGAAACGGGCCAGCCGCTCCACGGCTTCGATCGGGATCGCCTGGAACAGGCGTTGGGCTCTCCGCCCGATCCGGCTGCGATCGGGGTTCGCCAGGCCGAATCGCAGGAACGGCTCGTCACCCTCGACGGGGTGGAGCGAACCCTTGATTCGGAGGCCCTGGTGGTGACGCTCGCCAATCGACCGATCGCCCTGGCCGGGGTGATGGGGGGTCTCGAAGAGGCTGTCACCACCACCACCACATCCATTTGGTTGGAGGCTGCCGTGTTCGAGCCCCAGGCGGTGCGGCGTTCGGCCCGCAGCGTGGGACTGCGCACCGAGGCGAGCAGCCGCTTCGAGAAGGGGCTGCCTCCCGATGGCACCCTCACCGCCAGTGATCGAGCCGTGGCGCTGCTCCAGCAGTTGACTGGCGCCACCCTGGAGGGCCGCTGGCTGCATCGGCGCCCCTCCAGAGGGCCTGAGGCGGTGCTGCTGCGCCGCGATGCCCTCCATAACCTCTTGGGTCCGGTGCTGGTCGATGGCGAGGCGGAGGACCTCGACGACGGTCGCATCGAGAGCACCCTGCAGGCCCTGGGCTGCACCCTCACCCCCGAGGAATGGGGCTGGGCCGTGGCGGTGCCTCCAGAGCGTGCCCTGGATCTGCGCCGCGAGGTGGATCTGATCGAGGAGGTAGCGCGTCTGGTGGGCTACGACCAGTTCGCCGCCCATCTGCCCGACCCCCTGGAACCGGGCGGTCCCACACCGTCCCAGCGCCTGGAGCGCCGACTGCGCCAGGCCCTGTGTGCTGCCGGGCTCCAGGAAACCTGTGGCTTCTCGCTGGTGGCTGCCGGAGCCGGCCGGGTTCCCCTGGCCAACCCCCTGCTGGCCGACTACGGCCATCTTCGTGACGACCTCCATACGGAACTGCTGCAGGCCGCCCGCCGCAATCTTCAGGCCTCCCGCCCGGGCTTCTGGGCCTTCGAGATCGGCCGGGTGTTCAGCGAGGCCGAAGGCGTGATCGAGGAGAGGGAGCTGCTGGCGGGGCTCATCGCCGGGGAACGGCGCAGCGAGCTCTGGAGCAGCAGCGGGAAAACACGACCTGCCGACTACTACCTCGCCAGGGGTGTCCTCCAGGCCGGCTTAGATCCCCTGTTGGTGCCCGTGCTGGACAGGCCCTTGGCGGCTGGTGAAGCTCCAGGCAACCTGCTGCACCCGGGCCGCAGCGCCTCGCTGGTGGTGGAAGGCCAGCTTGTTGGCTGGTTCGGCCAGTTGCATCCCGCCCGGGCCCAGGAGCTGGATCTACCGGAAGCCACCTATCTCTTCGAGATCAGGCTTCAGGGTCTGATCGTCGCGGCGAGCCGGCCGGCGCGATACCAGCCGGCCTTCCGCCCCTATGCCACGGTGCCGGCTTCCGAGCGGGATCTGGCCTTGGTGGTGGAAGGCAGCGTCACGGCGGCGGACCTGCTGCAGGCGATCCGCAAGGCGGGCAAACCCCTATTGGAGCAGGCCGAGCTGATCGACCGCTACGAGGGTGAGCCGGTGAAAGCGGGCTTCTGCAGCCAGGCCTTCAGGCTCCGCTACCGCGATGCGAGCCGCACCCTCACCGAGGCGGAGGTGGAGGAGGCCCACGGCCGGGTGCGCCAGAACCTGGAACGGCAGTTCGCCGCCGAGCTCCGCAGCTAGCTGCGGAGCTGCGCAGATCACAGCATTGTCAGTCGAGCTGGTCGCTCAGTCGGTCTTTCCCGTGAGGGAACCCTCAGCGCCGGCGCAGCGCGGCCAGGCACTCCACGTGGCTGGTGTTCGGGAACAAGTCGATTGGCTGGAGCCAGAGCAGCTCGTAGGCCCCCGTGCCAGCCAAGTGGCCCAGGTCCCTGGCGAGGGTGGCGGGATCACAGCTGAGGTAGGCGATTCGGGCCGGGCGAGCCATCTCGATCGCGGCCAGGGCGTCCGGCTCCAGGCCCCGGCGGGGGGGATCCACAAACAGATAGGGGGCGGCGACCCTCTCCGAATAGGACTGGAGCCGCTGGCCCAACACCGGAGCCACCGGAGTGCATTCAAACTGGGCCATCCCCTCCAGTCCATTGAGGGCCGCGTTGCTTCGGGCCAGCTCAACGGAGGGCCCATGCTGTTCCAATCCGTGGATCCGCCAGCCGCGCTGGGCGAGCGGCAGCGAGAAGGTGCCGATGCCGCAGTAGGCATCGACGAGCTCCCGGGGCCCATGGTCACTCCCCTCACCGAGGGCCTCCAGCAGCGAGGGCACCACGGCTTCGGCCTGGGCGGTGTTCACCTGGAAAAAAGTGTCGGCGCCGATGCGGTAACGCAGACCCGCGAAGCCCTCCTCCAGCCATGGGCGCCCCGCTACAGTGAAAGTCGTGTCTCCCAGCAGGCGGTTGGTGGGCTGATCCTGAAGATTGAGGCACACGCCAACCACCTCGGGCCAGCGGGCCATCCAGTCGTTGGCCATGGCCTCGAGGCCGGGCAGGTCGCGGTCGGCGGAGACCAGGGTGATCAGCAGCTCGCCGGTGGCCTGCCCGACTCGCAACGCCAAATGGCGAAGTCCGCCGCCCCCGTGGCGATCGATGGGCCAGTCGCTGGCTTCGAGATCCTGCTTGAGGGGCTGGATCAGCTGGTCGATGCGGGCATCGAGAACGGGACAGCGGTTGAGATTGACGATCCTGTGGGAGCCACGCCGGTAGTAACCCGCCCGCAAGATGCCATCAGCACTGCGTTCCAGGGGGATGATCGCCCGGTTCCGGTAACCAAGGGGCGCGGATGCGCCAAGGATGGGCCGCACGGGGGCTTCGAGGCCCGCGATGCGCCGGATGGTCTGAAGCACCTGCTGGGCCTTCCAGCGGGTCTGGGCCCGATCGTCCAGGGGCTGGAGGCTGCAGCCTCCGCAATGGTCGGAAAGGATACAAGGAGAACGGCGCCGGTCGGAGGATGGGCTGATGATTCCGGCGATCTCAGCGGACCAATGACCCTTATGGCGCCGCACCAGGCGGATGCGCAACCGATCGCCAGGCAGTCCGCCCGGCACGAACACCACCTCCGTGCCTAGGCGGCCGATGCCCTCGCCCTGATGGGAAAGGTCGTGCACGCTGATCTCGCCAAGCTCACCAGCCCTGCCCATAGACCCGATCGCCCCCCGGACCCTGACCCTATCGCTTGCAAAGGGGCGTTACACGTTGGCGATGAACGGCGGATCCGCCTGTCGGGGTCGATAGGATGGCGGAGTCCGAGTTCGCTGCAATGAGCGTCGTTCGCGATCTGATCATCCAGGCTGACGATCAGCTTCGCTATCCCACCGGAGGCGAGCTTCGCTCAATCGTGGAGTTTCTCAGCGGTGGCAATGCGCGGCTGTCCGTCGTGCGGGTGCTCTCCGACAACGAGAAAAAGATCGTGGACGAGGCGGCCCGCCAACTCTTTAGCCGCAAGCCTGAGTATGTGGCCCCCGGTGGCAATGCTTTTGGCCAGAAGCAGCGGGCCCAGTGTCTGCGTGATTTCAGCTGGTATCTGCGTCTGGTGACCTACGGCGTTCTGGCCGGCAGCACCGAGCGGATCCAGGACATCGGCTTGATTGGTGCACGCGAGATGTACAACAGCCTTGGTGTGCCGATGCCAGGCATGGTGGAGGCGATCCGCTGCCTGAAGGAGGCATCGGTGACCTTGGTGAACGGCGAACAAGCGGCCTTGGTCAACCCCTATTTCGACTTCTTGATCCAGGGCATGCAGACCACCACCTGAGCGGCCGCTAACGCGTTCGCATCGCTCCGATCCCATCGATCCAACCCCGCGCTCCGGCGGGGTTTTTTGTTGGCCTGGACTTTGTTGCATGAGTCGCACATAAGACTGGAAACAGGTCTTATGGCAAGACCAGAATGCGGACTATCAGATCAATCTAGATTGATCCTTTGGTGGCCCGTCAATGGCGTGATGGATGGCGGCATGACACAACAACAAGAGCCGGAAACAACCGCAAAAGAATACGCTGCCTCTTAAATCTTATCTTGGACACTTCGCTAGAAGCATTGCGGGTCTCATCAGAGATCAGCGGTCATCGTTGGCGGGATGCTGGGCGACTCCAAGCGAGCGGCACGATGAAGCCTTTGCGTACCTGTGTTTTAGACAGGTACGCAAGCGCGACGAGAAGGCTAAAACTGCAGTCAGCGACTGAAAAAAATCCCAGCCCAAAACCTTCGGACCGTTCCATCAGCCGCCTGGACCGCCTGCTTGGCCCGAGCTGGGACGGTGGGGTCATCCAGCTTGATTCTCGCCATGCAAGGCGTGAAACCCCAAGGGCTTGACAACTGAAATCAACGCTGAAAAGAAATCCCATGAATACCGAAATAGTCCTATTGCGTGACGCATGTCGCGACTCAGGTAAAGCTCAGAAGACAACCAAGGCGAGTTGACGCGACGGCCTAGCGGCGGGGCCTCCATCCCTTACTTCTAAGATGGGAAACGTCACTAGACCCAGCACGAGTCCTAATTGGGACAAGTTCGACAACTGAGGACTGCACACTCCTGACAAAGACGTCGGCCGAACTGGTGCATGAAGCTTGCAGGCGTATCGGATGAGTCTTCTAGCTAGACCAGTCTTGCGACTCATGTGAGTCAGTCAATTCACGAAAGGCATCTCCACGTCGGCCTGGCGAATGCCTTCTGAGTTTCCCCGCTCATGCAGGCGTGGTCCGGCGGGTTCTGCTGCTGGATGGCGATAGAGCTCCTTCAGCAGTTGGTAGGCCTCGTTAACTCTCCGCATGGCCTCCACGGAGCCACCGGAATCCGGGTGGTGGCGTAGAGCCATCTCCCGATAGGCCTCACGGATCTCCGCCAGGGTGACCCGCTGACCGAGCTGGGTTGGCAACTCCAGCAAGCGCAGCGCTCCCTGGAGGGTCATGGTGTGTTCCAGGGTCTGGAATGAGGTCCCCTTCGGCCGACGCCGGAACCGCTGCACGAAGCGATGGATCAGGGTCGGGATTCTCAGCGGCAGGGTTGTCGCGCTGAACGGATCCTCGACAACCCCCGCCGTGACCACCACCCGCTCAAAGCTCGCCGCATCCAGACTCCAGCCATCGACCAGCTGCTGCATCAGGACACAGGCCGCTGTCCAGGTGAAAGCCCTCCCTTCCACGGGTTCGGCCTGGGGCCAAACATCTTGCGCCAGCCAGGTCATCGCCGCCTCCAGCACCGCCTCATTGGCCGAGCTTCCGTAGAGCCCCTGCCAGTGGTCCCTTGCCTGGGAGAGGGCCTGCTCGGCGAGATCGGCAGCCAGGCGGGGCATAGCAGCGATGCTTGGGCTGGGCTTCGGAGGGGTCTGAAGACTGTGACGCAAGTCTCTCGATCGTTGGCGCACAAATCCAGGAAGATCGATGCCGACGCTGGATCGATGTTGTGACCCTCCATCAGCCTGCGAGGAGCCACCGAAGCCATCGCCTGTTTCGCTGGCGATTCGTTCCAGGGCCCCGGAACCGACCAGCACCAGAGCCGCCTGCTCATCAAGATCGCTCTCGGCTTCACCGCGCCCATCGCCTTGGGCCAGCGCCATGGCATCGCCTTCCGCCTCGATAGACGGAAAGAGGCCATCGAACAGCCGCTCCAGCACATCCCCCCTGTTTCTCAGGCCCCATTCCCGCTTGAGCGCATCGAGGTGCTCGATCCGGGTGCGGGAGAGCTCCAAGGTCAGGCGTCGCCGGTCCTCCTTGCCTGTTGGGGGGGTCATGGTTTCAGCCAGCTGCGCATCAAACGCTCCTGGGCTTCCAGGGCCTGACGGTAGCGATCACTCAAGGTGGTGGGCAGCGTCAGGGGCTGCCGGGTTGAGGGACGCAGGATCGGCGGTGCCACAATCAGAGCCCGCTCGCCTGATGCAGAGGCCATTCGGGGGCGGCGAGCTCGCGGGGGTTTTGCGGCTGCCGCTGCAGCGGGTGGAGTCGATGCTGCCTTTGCCTTGGGACTGGGCGGGGAAACCCTTGCGGATGGCGGACGCGGGGTCGCAGTTGGAGCGGCCGGCCTGGGGCTGGCTGTGGCGACAGGGATCGGCTGGAGCGGGGCTGGGCCCACAGCCCGGGGCGGAAGCTGGCGGATGGGCACGATGCTGAGCAGATGGCCCGGCACGGAATCGGCGGGCTGTACCAGGCTCAGCTGCAGCGGCAGCGGCTTGTCTTCCCGAAGTTCCAGGGTGGTGAGTGTGAGGCTTTCACCGGAGCGCAGACCGACATGCAGGGCTTCGAGCCCTCGCGGTTGCCTCAGTTCCAGGGACCCCCGAAACGCGATCGATGATTCGGAGCCAGGGACCTCCGGATGACTCAGAACCAAGGCATAAGTACCCGCTCCCCGCAACAGCAAGTCGACGTCGAAGCGCACGCCGTAGGTACCCACGTTGTCGAGGGCGGAATCCGGCATCCGGGCCACCAGGGGGTTCACCTGGATCTCCCCGGTACCGAAGCTCTGTCGCACCGTGCTGGTGAGTGGCACATGCAGGGGCCCCTGGCGCTCCAGGTCATGGCCGAGGCTGGCCTGGTAGGTATCACCGAGGGCCACCCCACTGACCCTGGAGAACACCAGGCCCTGTTCGATCGCCTCCCGCTGATTGAGGTACGTCCTTCCCGGAGCCAGCCGACGGCTATCGAGGATGGAGAAGATCTCCATGTCCGTGGCCGGGGAGGGCGCCGCCACCATGGCGAGATGGAAAGGCCCATCGCTCTCGCCCCGCAGCATGCCGTTCACAACGCCCAGGGCCGGGAGGTCCGTTCGCAGCAGCACCAGGCGCGATCGGGGTGGAACGGTGAGATCCACCGGCAGGTCGGGATCGAGACGGCCCCGAAGCATCTGCACCGCCGTGGCATCGCCAGGGCCCGTGTTCCAGGGCCGCGGACCAAGGGGTTTCACACCCAGCAGCTGTTGACCGCGGTAGGGCGACGAGAAGCTGTTGCGCACCGCGCCCCGTTGCAGCCGCAGCCGAACCGGCACGCCGGTCGGATTGATCACCACCGCGGCGAGGGAGAGTTCCGGGCGACGACCCAGCCGATCCGGTCCTGGGCTGGAGGGGCTGTAGAGATGGTGAAAATGCAGGCCGAAGGGTCCTTCGAAGCGGAAGGTGGGATTGGCTATCGCCATGCCCGTTTCGGCGTAAGCGATCCCCGGGGTGGTATCGATGAGGATTCCGGGTCCGTTCACCGCTTCCGGCTGATTGGAATGGAGCACGGGCACCGTGTTGAAGCTGCCCTGCAGGGCCCGGGCTGGTTGTCCTGCCATGAGCGCCACATTTGGCCCGTGGACCGGCAGGGCTGGTGCCTGGGCCAAGCTAGGGGGGCAACCGGCCCAGACCAGGGCCAGCCCCAACCCCATTCGGCCGGCATTGCAGCGAACCTGCAGGCAGGGAGATGACTCCCTGCGGCGGGCAGCCGATGGCGGGCGGGGAGCCTCACCGGAGGGGATCATCACGGCTTCCCTGGGCATCGGAACGGCGCCGACCCCACACTGGCCCCTCCATCCTCCCCCGTCCGGGGTCCATCCCGCACCACGGACGTGGCTCTGGCGTCGCTAGAACAAATCGGCGTTGGCTGACCGTGATGTTTCCTCCCTTTGCCTCCTGTTATCCAGTTATGGATGGAGCCGAAGCCTGGCGCCACCATCAGAGCAACAAGCTCCGTATGCTCACCTTCTGGCGAGATGCGACCGAACGGCGCCTAGCCGCCCTCAACGCCGCGATCAGCACGCTCGAGCAGCAGATCGCCCGGGATCAACCCGTTCAGGGCTCCTGAAGTTGGCAACCTCCAGATCCCCCCGCAGCTGCTCCAGGCCACGATGGAGCAGCCGCTGGACGGTCATCGGGCTCACCTGCATCCGGCGGGCGATTTGGCGGTAACTGAAGCCGCTGAGCACAACCTGCTGCACCACCTCCCGCTGGCGGGGATCCAGACCCTTGAGGAGGTCCTGAACCGTTTCAGCCTCCGCCACGTTTAGATCGGCTTCGGCCTCTGAATCCGCCTGATCCAGTTCCTCCTCGGCGATCTCCGTGAGAGCCTCGGCCCGGTTGAGCCGCCGCTGCCGCATCAACAGGTTCCACTGTTCGGCATCGATGTTCAGAAGCCGTTGCAGGTCGGCAGAAGTCGCCACCCGACCCTGCTGCAGGAGATGGCGCTCCAGGCGGAGCAGCCTTTCCTGCAACTCGGCCTGTCGGCGGGGCAGACGGACCGAGGGAGCCACATCGCGAAGGTGGTGCAAGATGGCGCCGCGGATGTGGGGTCGGGCGAAGGCTCCAAAGGGAGTCCCTTGCTGGGCGTCGAACCGTTCAGCGGCCCGGATCAGCCCGATCATCCCCACCTGGTGGAGATCCTCCACGCTCTCCCGGCAACAACGGCCGTAATGGATGGCGATGGGCCTCACCAGATCCCAGTGAGCTTGTACGAGGCGATTGCGCTGCTCCAGGGCAAGGCGTCGCCGCAGGCGGCGATGGGTGGCGGAGATGGCCATGAATGACAAGTTGAAATAAAGAACGATGGAAATGAGCTGGCTTCCGATCAGGAAACCTGACCCCTTGAAGGGAGGAAACCTTCCGGACCCAGATCAGGACCGCAGGGACCGATGCCGTCCCTTCCCTTCAGAAGAGATCGAGCCGCCGGGGAACACAACCGTGAAAACACCGATTCAGGGGCTCAAGGCTCCCTGTGATGCCGGCCTGCCGGTGAATATGCCGCTCAAGCGGGTACCGCCACGGAAGCCAGTAGGGCCCAGGGGCCATGGCGCTCCAGCCAGGTGCGATCCGAGGCTTCCGTGCAGAGCAGATAGCCGGCAAAACCCAGGCCATTCACGCTGAAACCAGCCCCATGCTCACGCCAGCGGCGCACCGTGAGGAACCAGCGGTCGTCGAATAGCACGTTGTAGGGATGGAGCGGAGCCGCCTCGGTCGCCCGGCGACCGAGGCCCAAGGCCTCGCAATGGCTCGCGTAGAGATCCTCAAGATCCCGACCGCCGATGGGATCAAGTCGAGGGCTGAGCCGGTAGGCCCATGGCCAGGGAGGCGATGCCCCCTGCAGCTGGGACTCCAATAGGGGAGCGAGGGGGCAGCTGGGTGCCCCCTCGCTCCGGGGGAGGAGCTGCAGATGGCGATGGGGTTGGCTCGCACCGGCGGTCGCCCCGCTATTGAAAAACCAGAGACCCCCCGTATCGGCACCGACGGTCGCCACACTGGCCCAGTCGGTGGCATCCAGCCAGCCGCTCTGGGGTTGCCAGCCCCGGGTGATCAGCAGCAGGTGGCAGGCCTGCACTGGATATTTGTTGAGGAGCAGAACGTGGCGTTCGCCGATGCGGCCCACCTCGAGGGGCTGGTCCCAGGGAAGGAAGGGATTGGGCTTCGGTCCCTCGGGCCGCAGGTGCCGTGGCGGACGGGAAACCAGTTCCCGCAGCAAAAACGGGGCAATAGCTGGCTGATCGATCAGGCGGGTTTCCAGGGGTACCAGGGCACCGGCGGCAAGGGCCTGGTCCGACACCTCGAAGGCCCGACGCCACCAGCGTTCAGCCCGCACCGGCCTGGAGTCGGGCCAGGGAGGCGCCCTGGTAGTAGCGGCCGAGGATTTCGTTGTAGCGAAGGCCCTGCTGGGCCAGGTCCTGGGCTCCGGTCTGACTCATGCTCGCGCCGAGATGGCCATGGGCCTCCTCGACGATCTGCTGGGTGGCGGCATAGAGACTCTCAACAATCCCACCCTGGTAGCTGAGGATCAGCCCGTCGGTGCTGCTCGTGGCATCACGGGTGGTGGCAGTCACGCTGGAAAGGCCCTCGTAATTCTGCCAGCGGGTGGTGTCCCCCAGGTGCCACTGATCGTCGGCCGGACGGGCCATGTGGGCCAGGGCGTAGGAGCGGGCTGCTACGGCTTGGGCCCGCAGAGCCTCGCGGTTCCATGTGGGGGGCATCTCGCCACCCACCACCGAACTCACGTAGTTCTCCAGCGGCAGGTGGTTGATCACCCGCAGCCCGTTGCTGCTGCGGAGGATGCGGAAACGGCCCTCATAGAGCCGACCAGCACTGCTGAGATGGTCGTTGGGTCCGGTCTCCAGCCACACTTCGGCTTCCTGAGCGAGAAAGGGGGCGGGATCGGGAGACTGCGCCGCCGACCCCTGACGCAGAACCCGGCCATGACGGTCAAGCAGCCGCCAGGCACCGGAGGCGGCGAAATCGGGATAGGCGGGCAGCTTCAGCAGAGCCACCCGGATCTCCATCTTGAGGCTGGGGCCGGCTTCGGGTTCGACCAAGCCCGCACCCGCACTCGGACGGGCAGCGGCGCGCTGGGCTCGCAGGTTGGCAGGGGCCAGGCCCCCATCCACGGGAGCCGGGGGCACCATCGCGCCTGCCGCCATGGGCTCGCTAGCGGTGGGAGGAGCCAGGGCATCCGCGCTTGGGGCCAGCGACGATCGGGCCTTCGGGCTAGCGATCAGGGTGTCCAGCAGTTCGCCCTCGGCGACGGAGGTGCTTGGCCGCAGTAGGGCGTTGGCCCCGATGCCCGCTCCGACCGCCAGGGCGGCCAGGGGTGCGCTGATCAGAAAGGGGTGGCGGCAGAGGCTGTGGAACACGGCAAGCGGGTCACTGTGCGCCACGCGTCCCACAGCTCCGACAAGGGAGGTCCATCCCGTTCTCCACCGGTCTCCGGTGCGGGTGCCCAGCCTACGGAGGCCGTCCGTAAGGTTCCATCCCATAGCAGATGTCCCGATCCGGTCAGCCGGATCATGGCGGATGACACGGCCTCGCAGAGCATCCCCCCAGGACGGTCAGAGCATTGCCAGCCCCGCACGCGGGGCCGGGAGAGGTGTCGCTGCCACCAGGGAGCCACCAGGGCGTGGGCCGAACCAGTGACAGGGTCCTCCGGGATTCCCAGGCCGGGGGCGAAGAAACGAAGCTGATAATCCGCCGGCTCGCCGCCGATCCGCGGCCCACCAGCCGTGGGATCGAGGCCTTGCATCAGCACCAGGCCCTGCCGGAGCGGCCCCTCCAGGGCCGGGGCGAGGCCGTCCATGGAGGCGAGGGGAGCTTCCCGAGGCAGCAGAACCACCCAATACCCCAGCTCGGAACTCCAGCATCCCTCCGGCCCGTATCCGAGCCGATCCAGCAGGAGCTCCGTCAGGCCGGCGGCGGCTGGTTCTGGTTGAAGATCGCCGCTGGGCAGCACGATCGCGCCCCAGCCGGGCCGGCTCGCCGGCAACTCCACCTCCAGAGGCCCACTGCGGCTGTGGAGCCAGGTGCGATCACCGGGCCCGAGTCGCCTCCAGTGGGCCAGGGCCAGCAGCGCCGCCAAGGTGGCGTGGCCACAGAGGGGTACCTCGCAGACGGGGGTGAACCAGCGCAGCATCCACCCCTGCTTGCTTTCGAGCAGGAAGGCCGTTTCCGACTGGCGGAGACTGGCGGCCACCGCCTGCAACCAATCGTCGGGCATCGGAGCCTCCAGGTCCACCACGGCCGCGCCATTGCCCCCGAAGGGGCCGCCGCTGAAGGCCTCGATCAACACGGCGGGCAGGGCACCCATGTTCACGCTTCAGGCCTCAGATCCCTCTCCATCAGGGCCCGCACCGCCCCCTGGGCATCGACACCACCATCGAGCAGCAGCACCACCTGTTCACAGATTGGCAACCGCCAGCCCTGACGACTGGCCAGGGCCACAGTGGCCCGGGCGGTGCGCGGACCCTCCACGGTGGCCCCGATGCGGCTGAGGGCCTCCTGCTCGCTGAGGCCACGGGCCAGCAAGCCGCCAAAGCGCTGGTTGCGGCTGAGGCTGCTGGTGGCCGTAGCCAACAGATCGCCGAGCCCCGCCAATCCGTAAAGGGTGGCTGGTTGGCCCCCGAGGGCCTTGAGCACCACCCCGATCTCCGCCAGACCCCGGCAGAGGAGCGAAGCCCTGGCATTGGCCCCCAGCCCCAGGCCATCGCTGATGCCGGCCGCCAGGGCCATCACATTCTTGAGGGCACCGGCCGCTTCCGTGCCGATCGGGTCACTGTTGGTGTATAAGCGCAAGTTCGGCGTTCGCAGTGCTCTCTGAAGACTGCTGGCCAGGTTGTCATCGTGGCTGGCGATCACACTCGCCGCCGGCAGACCGCGCTGCAGCTCAGCCGCCAGATTCGGGCCCGAGAGAACGGCCGTCGGCGCCTGGGGAAGCTGCTGCCCCCACAGCTGGCTCGCGGTGCAGAGCCCCTCGAGGTCGATTCCCTTGCTGCAGGACAGCAGGGGCAGTCCAGGCGGCCAGGACTGCGCCAGGGAGTTGGCCAGGGGACGGACAGCGGCCATCGAGACCGCCACCACCACGAGGTCGCAATCCCTCAGCAGGGGCGCGGGGGTGCCGCCGTCACGGCGTGACCAGCTGCGCACCTCCAGGCCTAGCTCTCCCCACAGATGTTCCAGGGTGCTCCCCCAGGCACCGCGGCCGAGCAGCGTGAGACGAGGACCCATGGATTCTCAGGCGGCCGCGTCGAAGAAACACGGCATCGGGCATGGCGCTGCCATCATGCGCCATCTTCAGATTCCGACCGTGCTCGCCGATCAGCCACCAGGGCCCCTGTCGTCGCAGACGGTGACGAACCCTGGAACTCTTGTGGAACCACCAGCCACGGATCTGTTCCACTGGCAAGGCCATGCGCTGGTGGTGGGGGCTGGCGGCATCGGCCAGGCCTTAGCCGATGGCCTGGCCCAGCGCGCAGCGGGACTGCAGGTGCATACCGCCGGACCGAAGCGGGGAACCTGGCGGCTCGATCTCGGTGATGATGCCAGCCTGGAGTCGTTCGCGGCGCTGGCCCTGGAGCGCTTCCAGCCCTTGAGGCTGGTGATCTGCACGGCCGGCCTGCTGCATGAGGGGTCCCTCCAGCCAGAAAAGCGGCTGCTCCAGGTGAACCGCGACAACCTGAGGCGCAGCTTCGAACTCAATGCCTTCGGGCCGCTCCTGCTGGCCAAGGCCCTCGAGCCTGCCCTTCCCCGACACCTTCCCCTTCACTTCGCGAGCCTCTCGGCGCGGGTGGGAAGCATCACCGACAACAACCTTGGGGGCTGGTATGCCTACCGGGCCGCCAAGGCCGCCCAGAACCAGCTGCTGCGCACCCTGGCGATCGAATGGCGGCGCCGGTTGCCCCTCGCCTGCGTAACCGCCCTCCATCCCGGCACCACCGCCACCGGCCTCTCGGAGCCGTTCCGCTCCGCCGTTCCGCCCTCAAGCTTGTTTTCCCCGGAACGGGCTGCCCATCAACTCCTGCAGGTTCTGACGACGCGGAGCGCGGAGCAGAGCGGCGAGTTCGTGGCCTGGGATGGCCAGCCGATCCCCTGGTGAAGCGCCGGCGCCGGTTCAGACGGCAGCGTGCTGTTGCAGAAGGTCCAGGGGGATCACCTCCAGGGTGCTGATCTCACAGGACTCAAGCCGCACCGGTGGTGCCATGCCGTCCTCGTAAGCCTCCAGCCAGCGACGGGCACACACACACCAGGCATCGCCGGGTCGAAGGCCTGGAAAACCGTAGGCCGGCGCCGGCGTGCTGAGGTCGTTGCCCTGGGCCTTGGTGTAGGCCAGGAAGGATTCGCTGATCACACAGCAGACCGTGTGGCGGCCCAGGTCGGCGGGATCAGTGCGGCAGAAGCCATCCCGAAACCAGCCGGTGAGGGGCTGGCAGCTGCAGGAGGCCAAGGGTGTTCCCAACACGTTCAGACCCTCCGCAGAGGGCTCTGGAACGATGGGGGGCAGCGGCTCGACAGGGGTTGGGGACATGCCTGCTGGGGGTGGATCCAGCTTCCAAGTCTGGAGTGGACCAGCACCAAAAGCTGACGGATGGTTGACGGATTCCGGGGGTGAGGCGTTAAACGTCTTGGAAAGGACCACACCCCCTTCCGCACGACCACTTTTTTCATGAGCTGGGATTTCACCGAGGACGCGGCCTTTTTGGCCCTCTGCGACGCCTACAAGGAAAGCGGTGAACCCTCCGCTATGGAGTTCCTAGCCCATGGCGAAGGAGCCTTCCATTTCCAGGAGCTGTCCCAAAACGCGGCTGGAGAAGGGATCGATCTGAGCGATTCCGACGACCTCGAGGACTTCCAGCAGGAAGTGATCGACAGCCTTGAGGAGCTCTGCGGCTGATCGGCGGTTGTTCGGCAGATCCCAGAAACCAGCCAACCCACCTGGCTTCCTCACGGCTGCGGTGAGCCTTTGGGAGCAAGCCTGTCTGGGTCTTCAATCTCCAAAGCAAAGGGCCCCCTCAGCCCTTCCTGGCGGTCCCATGCTGGGGGCCGCAGGCGCTCACCAGCAGCGGCCCCAGCGGAGACTCAGCCGTAGAAGAAGGCCACCTCCTTGTCCTTAAGGCCGTCCCAGCCGGCCTCCTGGAGCCGAGCATCGAGGGTGGCCTGATCCAGATGCTTGGAGCCGGTCTTCACGATCCGGTTGCGCATCGATTTCTTCACGCCGCTGCGGGCCCGCTGACTCTCCAGCTCCATCACCTCGTTGTAGAGGGCGAGCATCGGGGCGGGGATGGGGGTGCCGTCGAGGTCTAGACCCGCGGCGATGGCGTCATCGACGCCACCGGGACCGGCAATGGCCATGGCTGGGGTGGGATGGGGTACGGGCGTGAGCCTGCCATGCCGGCGGCGGCGCGCCCTCAGGCGCTGAAGTAGCGCGCCTTGCTGTGCAGGGCCACCAGGGCCGTGGTGCTCTGTTCCGGCTCGAGCTGGTCGCTCTCATCCATCTCCAGCCCGATCCGACCGGCATCGAGCCAGGCGAGCTGCTGGCGGGAATCGGCCACATTGGGACAGGCGGGATAGCCGAAGGAATAGCGGCTGCCGCGGTAGCGCTGGGCCAGCACCTCCCTTAAGGGCATGGCGGCGGGATCGGGGAAGCCCAGTTCCCGGCGGATGCGGGCGTGGGTCCATTCGGCCAGCGCCTCGGCCATCTGCACCCCGAGGCCGTGGAAATACAGGTAGTGGCTGTAACGGTCGGCGGCAAACAGCTCTCGGGCGAAGGCGGTGGCCTTCTCCCCCATCGTGACCGCCTGCATCGGCAGCACATCGGCGCCACGGGGACTGCCATCCGGACCGTGGTTCTGATCGCGATAGAAGTCGGCGATGCAATAGCGGTTGCCGCCCCGTTGGCGGGGGAGGTCGAAGTGGCCGAGCACCTGATCCGCCTCGCCAGGGTTGGCGCCATCCGCCAGGCCGGCCGGATCGAACACCACCACGGCATTGCCCTGGCGGCCGCAGGGGAAATAGCCGTAGGCCAGCCGCGGGGTAAGCAGCCCTTCCGCCAGGCAACGCTCCATCCACTGGGCCAGAACGGGCTCCGCCTTCTCGGCCAGCATGGCCTCATAGGCTTCGCGACTCTGGTCCTGGGCCTTGCGAAGCTGCCACTGGCCGGCAAACAGGGCGTTGCGGTCGAGGTAGGCGAATACCTCCTGCAGATCGATCTGGCTCTCATCGAGGACCCGCGAGCCCCAGAAGGGCGGGGCGAGGGCCGCCTCTGCAGGCACGGCTTCCGAACGGTGGTCGCTGGCCGGCGGAGCGGCGGGGGTGGCGGAGGCGGCCGCTGCAGGTGTGGTTTCGGCAACTTCCGCCCCGGCCTCAACCCCCTCGCTGCTGCCGAGGCTCGGCCCAAGGCCCTCCGGCGTTCCGTCGAGGAAGCCCTGGCCATCGTCCCAACGGCCGGAGGCTTTGGCCTCCATCAGGGCATCCATGAAGCGCAGATCGGCGAAGGCATCACGGCCGTAGATCACCTGGCCCTGGTAGGCGGCCCTGCAGTCGCCATGCACGAAGCGAGGTGTGAGGGCGGCACCGCCAAGGATCACGGGCACGTTGATCCCCACCTCGTTGAAGCTGCGGAGGTTGTCCTTCATGAAGGCGGTGGACTTCACCAGCAGGCCGCTCATGGCGATGCAATCAGCCTGATGCTGCTTTTGGGCCTCAACGATCGCATCGACGCTTTGCTTGATGCCGAGATTGATCACCTCATAGCCATTATTAGTGAGGATGATATCAACCAGATTCTTGCCGATGTCGTGAACATCGCCCTTCACCGTGGCGATCAGGAACTTGCCCTTGCTATTGCTCTTTTGATTGCCCTCGGCATCCTCCTGCTTCTCCATGTGGGGCTCGAGAAAAGCCACCGCGGATTTCATCGTTTCGGCGCTCTGCAGCACGAAGGGCAGCTGCATCTGGCCGGAACCGAACAGATCGCCCACCACCTTCATGCCATCGAGGAGGAAGGTGTTGATGATCTGCAGCGGTGGATAGCTGGTGAGAGCCTCAGCCAGTGAGGCATCCAGACCGATCCGTTCGCCATCGATGATGTGTTGCTTGAGCCTCTCCTCCACTGGCAGGTCCGCCAGAGATGGGCCTGAGGCGCGGGCGTCCTTGGCGGACACGCCGGCAAATAATGTGGTGAGGGCCGTGAGCGGGTCGTAACTGCAGATGCCGTTCTCAAACCGGCGTCGGTCGTAGATGAGATCGCGGCAGACCTGCTGATGCTCATCGCTGATCTTGACCAGCGGTAGGATCTTGGCGGGACTGACAATCGCCGCATCCATGCCCGCCTCGCAGCAGTCGTGCAGAAACACCGAATTCAGCACAATCCGCGCCGCCGGCGAGAGTCCAAAGCTCACATTGCTCACCCCCAGCACCACATGCACGCCAGGGAGTTCGCTGCGGATGCGACGGATCGATTCCACGGTGGCGGCGCCGTTGCGGCGGTCCTCTTCGATACCGGTGGAGATCGGCAGGGCAAGGGGGTCGTAGAAGATCTCGTGGGCCGGAAGGCCGTATTCCAGGGCGTCACGGTAGGCCCGCTGGGCGATGGCGAACTTGCGCTCGGCCGTGCGGGCCATGCCCTCCTCATCGATGGTGCCCACCACCACACCGGCGCCGTAATCGCGGGCCAGTTCGAGCACCTTGAAGAAGCGCTCATCGCCATCTTCGTAGTTGGTGGAATTGAGGATGCACTTGCCGCCGGCCACCTTGAGGCCGGCCTCCATTTTCTGCCACTCGGTGGAATCGAGCATCAGCGGCAGGTTCACATTCGTGACCAGCCGGCTCACCAGGTCGCGCATGTCGCGCTCACCATCGCGCCCGACGTAGTCGACGTTGACATCGAGCACATGGGCGTTCTCCTTCACCTGGCTGCGGCCCACGGCCACCAGGCCATCCCAGTCCTCCTCGGCCAGCAGTTCGCGCACCTTCTTGCTGCCGCTGGCATTGAGCCGCTCGCCGATGATCAGGAAGGAGTTGTCCTGCAGGTAGGGGGTCACGCCATATAGGGAGGCGGCGGCGGGCTCGTAGCCCAGGGCCGGTCGCACCGCGGCGGCATCGGCTGTGACGACATGGCCGTTGGCGGCCTGGCCCGGGGCTGCGGGGCTGCGCACGGGCCGGGGGGCCGGATGGAGCTCAGCCGCCAGTTCGGCCAGGGCGCCGATGTGGGCCGGGGTGGTGCCGCAGCAGCCGCCGATCACCTGCACCCCCAAGTCCTCAACGAAGTGCAGCAACTGCATCTTCATCTCGGTGGGGGTGAGGCGGTAATGGGCCACCCCGCCGATGTTCTCGGGCAGGCCGGCATTGGGGATGCAGCTCACCACGAAGGGGCAGTGCTCGCTGAGGTAGCGCACGTGCTCCTTCATCTGCTCTGGCCCGGTGGCGCAGTTGAGGCCGAGCACATCGATCGGGAAGGGCTCCAGAATCGCCACCACCGCGGCGATATCGGAGCCCACCAGCATCGTGCCGGTGGTTTCCATCGTGACCGACACCATCAGGGGCCGCCGCTCACCCGCCGCGCTGAAGGCCTCCTCGATGCCCTGCAGGGCCGCTTTGATCTGCAGCACGTCCTGGCAGGTTTCGACGATGAACAGATCGACATCGCCCGCCAGCAGACCCTCCGCCTGCTCACGGAAGGAGGCCTTCATCGTGTCGAAATCGATGTGGCCCAGGGTGGGCAACTTGGTGGTAGGCCCGATCGAGCCGGCCACGAAGCGAGGCTTCTCGGGGGTGCTGTACTGATCGGCCATCGCCCGGGCCAGTTCGGCGGCCTGCTTGTTGAGCGCGAAGGCTTGGTCCTCGAGGCCGTATTCGGCCAGGACGATCGAGGCGGCACCGAAGGTGTTGGTCTCGATCACATCGGCACCCACCTCCAGGAACTGGCGATGCACCGCCTGCACCGCATCGGGCCGAGTGACCACTAAGTTTTCGTTGCAGCCCTCCAGGGCCGCGCCGCCGAAATCCTCAGCGCCCAGGTTCATCTGCTGCAGCGAGGTGCCGGTGGCACCATCGAACACCAGCACCGGCCTGGAAGGATCATGGAGCCGATCCAGGAAACCGATCCGGCTGGTGGCGGTGGCGACGACGGTGGCGGCAGTCATCAGGCGTCGATGCGGATTCGGGTCACCCAGTGTTCATAGGCGGGATCGCGGCCTTCCGTGATCGCGGTCAGCCGGTCGCGAAGCTTCTCCATCACCGGCCGGCGGTTGGGAAGATCGGTGCTTTCCAGGCGGCGGATCGGGGTCACCCGGGCTGCTGTGCCACTCAGGAAGGCTTCATCGGCCACGAACAGCTCCGTCTTGTCGACAGGGCGTTCGAGCACCGGTATGTCCATGGCCCGGGCGAGTTCCAGGATGCTGGCGCGGGTGATGCCCTCCAGGATGTCCTGATCCACCGAAGGCGTGATCAGCACCCCATCGCGCACGATGAACAGATTCATGCCGCTGGCCTCGCTCACCTTGCCCCGGCTATTCAGGAGCAGGGCCTCGTCAAAGCCGCTCTTCACCGCCTCGGTCTTGGCGAGGGAACTGGTGATGTAGGCGCCGCTGATCTTGCCCCGCAGGGGCAGGGAGCGATCCTCCTGGCGGGTCCAGCTGCTGAAACGACAGGTGACCCCCTCCGGCGAGAGGTAATCCCCCATCTCGATGCCATAGATGAGAAAGTCCGTCTCGACATCGTGAAGTCGGGGGGAGATGCCGAGTCCGCAGGTGTAAACGAAGGGGCGCAGGTAAAAGGGCTTGCGTGGTTTGTTGGCCTGCAGGAAGGCTCCGATCGCTGCGAGCACCGTCTCCTCAGTCAGCTCGGTGAGCAGGAGCCTGGCGCTTTGGGTGAGGCGGCGGGCATGGCGATCGACTCGGAACAGCAGCACCTCGCCGGGATCGTCCGGGTTCGGCAGCCCCCGCATGCCTCCGAAGGCGCCCGTGCCGTAGTGGAGGGCATGGGTCGCCACCGAGAGGGTGGCCTCGGCGAAGGGAACACAGGATCCGCCGAACCAGGCATAGGGGAGGAATTGATGCATGGAAGGCGGTGCTGACGCTGCGATCTTCTCACTGCGGACACCAGGATGGTGGCCATGCACCGACTTGCCACGATTCCCGGCGCCCCGGAACCCGCTGATGGCTCCCTGCCCTTCGTGGAGCAGGAGG
>JAPLIE010000117.1 GCA_026389265.1 Cyanobacteriota bacterium
CGGATCGTCCGGCTCCTCCTCCGGGGGAACCCGGCCGAAAAGGCGATCGAGATAAGCCTCGAAATCGGGAAACCCGCTAGCGAATGGATCCCCGGCCCCGGACTCCCCCCCCGCGGCCAGGCCCTCTTCCCAGGCCCGGCGCTTGCGCGGATCGGAGAGCACGGCATAGGCCTCGTTCACCTGCTTGAAGCGTTCCTCCGCCACCGGATCGCTGCCGTTGAGATCCGGATGCCAGCGGCGGGCCTGATCGCGGAAAGCCCGTTTCAGGGCAGCGGCGTCGGCCCCGGGCTCCAGGCCAAGAACACCCCAGTAGTCGAGGCCCCGCTGGCTCTCAACCATTGGACCAGGGATCGTCCGGCTCCGGCTGAGGTGGAGGCGATGACCGCCGGTTCAGTCCTGCTTCGGAACGGCGAGTCAAGGCCCCATCAGGATCCCCATCACCAGCGCGGTCGGGTCCGGAACCACGGCGCTGAACCTCGTCACCAGCGCCCGTCCGCCAGGCGCTGGGAGGGCGGGAGACCGAATCAGGCCGGATCTCACGGAAGGATCCAGCGTCATCCCAGTCCGACGCGGCATCGTTCCAATCGTCGCGGGCCGGCCCCTCGAACCGGTCACGGCCGGCCGGAACCCCAGCCGATCCCAAGCCGTAGGCGGGGGATGGCGAGGCGTCCCAACGGGAATCGAAGCGGGTTTCATAGCGATAGCCCTCAGCCCGCTCGGCCGCGGGGCGCCGCGGCGAGCTGGCCCAAGGATCGGAGCGGCCGTCCCGGTCCCATTCGTCCCAGTCGTCGTCGGCGAAGAGTTCATCGCGCAGGGAGCCGAGCGTGTTCTTGATGCCCTGCAGCGGACCCGCTTCAGCGCGACGTTCGCTGAAGAGGCGGCGGTTGAGCCCGAACAGGGCTTCCTGAAGCTGGCTCACGGCCAGTTCGAGTTCGGCGGTGTCGTCGGAGCGGAGCAGATCCTGCACATCCCGCAGAGCAAGTTCCACCGAGCGCTGCTGCCGTTCAGCCCCATAGGGGCCGAGTTCGAGGGCCGCATCCCGCAGGCGCCGTTCCGCCTGCGACACCAGGGTCTGGGCCCGATTGCGTCGGTCGATCTCGGAGCGCTTGCGGCGATCCTCTGCCGCCTTCTGCTCGGCTTCCAGCAGCAGTCGATTGATCTCCTCCTCGCTGAGGTTGGTGCCGCCCTGAATCGAAACGCTCTGCTGCCGGCCCGTGGTGCGGTCGGTGGCGGCCACTTGCAACAGACCATTGGCATCGATGTCGAAGGACACCTGCACTTGAGGCACCCCCCGCGGCGCCGGCGGGATGCCGGAGAGGCGGAAGCGGCCGAGCGACTTGTTGCCCTCCGCCATCTGGCGCTCTCCCTGGAGCACGTGGATCTCCACCGAGTTCTGGTTGGGTTCGGAGGTGCTGAACACATCGCTCTTGCGCACCGGGATGGACGTGTTGCGGGGAATCAGCACCTTCATCACCCCACCGATCGTCTCCAGACCCAGGGAGAGGGGGGTGACATCGTTGAGCATCAGGTCGCGCAGTTCGCCGGTGAGGATGCCGGCCTGCACAGCAGCTCCGATCGCCACCACCTCATCGGGATTCACCGACTGGCAGGGTTCGCGGGGGATCAGGGTGCGCACCATCTCCTGAACCATTGGCATGCGGCTGCTGCCGCCCACCAGAACCACGTCGTCAATCGCATCGGCAGCCAGCCCCGAATCCCGCAGCGCCCCCTGCACAGGCCGCAGCAAACGGTCGAGCAGATCGGGGCAGAAGGATTCAAACCGCGACCGCTCCAGGGTGGTCTCGATGTGCAGGGGGCCCGCCTCCGCCGTGGCGATGAAGGGCAGGGAGATCGGGGTGCTGCGCACACCGGA
>JAPLIE010000013.1 GCA_026389265.1 Cyanobacteriota bacterium
GGGCGGCCTCCTTGAGGGCAGCCTGGCGAGCTGCTTCCTTGGCCCGGCGATGCTCCACCTGGCGCAGCACCGAGGCGGTGACGGGCACCGACTTGCCGGTGGGAACCAGGAAGTTGCGCGCGTAGCCAGGGGCCACAT
The DNA here is from genome assembly GCA_026389265.1 of Cyanobacteriota bacterium. Taxonomy (GTDB): domain Bacteria; phylum Cyanobacteriota; class Cyanobacteriia; order PCC-6307; family Cyanobiaceae; genus Cyanobium. The sequence goes on from JAPLIE010000013.1 coordinate 139, forward strand.
CCACCAGATCGCCGTCTTTACCCAGGCTCAGCACGTCTTCGCTGAGCACCACTTGCACACGCTTGGCCATGACTTACCCGTTACGGTCGCCCGTCTGAAATCCGATTGATCAACTTACGACACGGCGCGGGGATCGTTGCCGATCGCCGCGGCCTGGGGCAGGCGCACCGCCGTGGCCAGGCCCAGGGCGCGCAGCAGCCGGATGTGCTGCCAGGTGATGTCGAACTGGCCAGGGCCGAAGCCGTGGCGGGCCGAATGGGGGAAGGCGTGGTGGTTGTTGTGCCAGCCCTCGCCGAAGGTGAAGGCGGCGACCCAGGCGTTGTTCATAGAGCGATCGCCGCTGTCGTGCACGGCGGCGCCCCAGCAGTGGGTGGCGGAATTCACCAGCCAGGTGACGTGATACACGATCACCAGGCGTGCCGATCCAGAACAGCAGGCCCGCCAGGGGCAGTTGCAGCATCAGGAACCAGCGGTTCAGCCAGCGGTGATAGGGATCGGACATCAGGTCGCCGGTGAGGCGAGGCACGGCCGCCATGGCGGGCACCGTTTCCAGCATCCAGCCCATATGACTCCACCAGAAGCCCTTGCTGCTGTCGTGGTGATCCGCTTCCGTATCGGAGAACTTGTGGTGATGCCGGTGCAGGCCCACCCAGTCGATCGGGCCGTGCTGGCAGCTGAGCGCACCGCAGGTGGCGAAGAAGCGCTCCAACCAGGTGGGCACCTTGAAGGCCCGGTGGCTGAGCAGGCGGTGGTACCCGATCGTGACACCCAGGCAGGCGGTGACCCAATAGAGCACCAGCAGGCTGGCCATGGCCGGCAGGCTCCAGAAGCGGGGCAGCAGGGCCACCAAGGCCAGGAGGTGGATCACCACCATGAAGCCGATCGTTCCCCAGCGGCGTCCGGGCGGTGCCACCGGGATGGGCTCACCGCGGCGGGGCTGGTGCAGGGCGGCGGCGCGGCGCTGGGCGCTGGCGCCGCCGCTGATTGTGGCGGCCGCCCGGGTGTGGCGGGCGGCGGGGCGGGGAAGGGGTGTGGCGGCCATGCAGGACCGGCTCCGGGTGGATCGATAGAATGGTAGCAATACGGATCCAGATCACTTGGGTTATCGAGATGACATCGCATCGGGACGGGTGGCCTTCGCTCACCTGATCCGCCACTGGCACGGCTGCAATGGCTGGTCTCACCGGGTGCTGCCGGGGTTGGCGGAGGCCCTTGATGTGGGTCGGGTGCACAACTCCCAGATCTCGATGCTGCGCAACGGCAAGCTGGCCTCCCCAGGGCCGGAGGTGTTCCTCGCCCTGGGGCGGATCAATCGTTGGCTGGCGGTGGAGGCACCGGAGGGCCGGCTGGAGCCCGGCCGCGCCGAGGCGCTGCTGGATGGCCACCATCCCGAGTTCTACGAAGCCCTGCAGGCTTCCGCCCTGCCGGTGCGGGGCGATGGCAACGAGGTGCTCGGGCCGGGGGAGCTGCTGGAGGTGTTCGTGGGTCTACGGCAGCCCCCCTCCGCCTTCGATCTGCGCGTCGACGCCGCCGAGGCGGCCGATCTCAGTGCCGCCCTCGCCCTGCTGTTCACGGCCGGTCGGCCCTGGCGGCTCTGCCGCGAGCAGTTGCTGGCCGCCTATCCGGTGGAAAAACGCCAGCGCCGTGAGCGGTTCGCGGCCGTGATGGCCGGCCAGGGGGATTACAGCGCGGCGGAACTGGAGGCGGAACTGCTCGACCTGCGCCGCACTCTGGCGGTGCTCGGAGCGGCCGGTGAGGAGGACCTGGGGGCCGACCGTTTCCTGGAGCTGCTGCGCCGCAGGGCTCGTCAGCAGCCCCCGTGGGAGGCTCCGGTTCCGGTGGACCTGGCCAGTGCCATCCGCCGAGAACTGGATGGAGCTGCCTGAGCCGGTGGGGGAGCGACTAGCCGGCTAAGCCGGCGATTCGGCGCTAGCGGTCCGGTCGGAGGCGCGGCGGCGATCCTCTTGGCGCTCGGTGGGGTCGAGCACGATCGGACTGGCGGACGCAGCGGCCTGGGCCCGCAGGAAACCGGGTTGCCGCGAATCCAGGCCAAGGTGCATCTCGATCGCCCTCACCCGCAAGGCCAGACTCGAGAGCGTGGTGCGGCCCTTCGGATCGGCATTGAGGTCGGTTTCGAGAACCGACAACACATAAGCGGTGAGGCTCACGCCCGCTTCATCAGCCCGGGCCCGCACCAATTCATGCAGGTCTTCGGGCATCAACAGATGAACCTGTTTGCGCGCCAAGGTGCCTGTTGTTTGAAATGGCTTACCAATTATAGGGAGCCTCAGGACCTGCATCCAGGGGCTGGAGCGGTACGGATTCTCTGTGCCAAGCCGAGGGATCGGAGCAGGCGGATGTGCTGCCAGGTGATGTCGAATTCAAACCAGCGCAGGCCGTGGCGGGCCGAATGGGGAAAGGCGTGGTGGTTGTTGTGCCAGCCTTCGCCGAAGCTCAGCAGCGCCACCCACCAGCAGTTGCGGGAGAGATCGGGAGAATCGAAGTTTCGGTAGCCGAAGGCGTGGGTGGCGGAGTTCACCAGCCAGGTCACGTGATACACGAGCACCAGCCGCAGCGGGATGGCCCAGAGCACCAGGCCGAGGCCGCCGCCATGAACGCCGGCGTATTCGCCGTAGAACCAGAGGGCTAGGCCGATGGGTAGCTGCGGCAACAGGAACCAGCGGTCGAGCCAGCGGTAGAAGGGATCCTGGCGGAGATCGCCGGTGAAGCGATGGATCTCGCGCAGGGCCGGAATCTCATGCAGCATCCATTCGCTGTGAGACCACCACAGGCCCCGGGCGGCGTCGTGGTGGTCGTTGGGTTGGTCGGAGAAGAGGTGGTGGTGGCGGTGCAGGCCCACCCATTCGATCGGACCGCTCTGGCAGGCCAGGGTGCCCATCAGGGCGAGGGTGCGCTCCAGCCAGCGGGGCGCCTCGAAGCTGCGGTGGGCCAGGAGCCGGTGCAGGCCCAGGGTCACCCCCAGCACCGTGGTCCAGTACAGAACCGCTAAGGCCACAACACCCTGCCAGCTCCAGAAGCGGGGCAGCAGGGCGGCCACCGCGCCCACATGCAGCACGAACATGAAGCCGGTGGTGCCGCCCTTGATCTTCCGCTGCCGAGAGGGCAATGCGGGGCGCTCCGCCACAAGCCCCGCCCGCAGCCTCAGATCTCGGGGGGAGGGTCCGGAGCGATCGCCATCGCCTGGCAAGGGGCTGTGGTGGGCGCTGGAGCCAGCCGGAGGGGGAGATCCCGTGGCGACGGAAAGGGGCATGCGGTGCGGTGGTGGTATGGGCGGAAGGCCACAGGAGACCAAAACTCTATGCGGCAGCACTGCGCCGCCGTTGATCAAAAGGGCTGGCCGGATGGTTCCGACCAGCCCAGTGAGGCGGAAGAAGTCGCCGGGTCGATGCTGGCGATCAGGCGGAGGGGATCAGGCGTTGCCGAGCAGGCGCCGCCGGTGAAGCAGCCGACGGCGAGAATTGCTCTGTCACCGTTGTATCTGCCATGGATCAGCCATCGCAGATGCCGACCGGGGCAGTTCAGATTGGGATCTGGCGGCGATGAGGGTAATGGGCAGGGCGGAAGCGGCTGGGTTGGGAGCTGGCGCGGGCGATGGCCCCTCCTGGGCCCGTGATCGGGTGGCGGGCGCCCTGGCCTCGATCGCGTCGCTGGTCGCCGCCCGCACCGCCTCCGTGCGGCCTCGGCTGGAGCGGGTGCTGGCGGCCTTCGCGGCCGAGCGCCTGGGTGTGCAGCACTTCGCCTCGGTGAGCGGCTACGGCCACGGCGACCTGGGCCGCGAGACCCTCGATCGGGTGTTCGCTCGGGTGCTGCAGGCCGAGGCCGCCGCCGTGCGGGTGCAGTTCGTGAGCGGCACCCATGCCATCGCCGCGGCCCTCTTTGGGGTGCTGCGGCCCGGTGATCGGCTGCTCTCGCTCACCGGCCGCCCCTACGACACCTTGGAAGACGTGATCGGCCTGCGGGGCAGCGGCTCCGGCTCCCTGGCCGAGTTCGGCATCACCTACGACGAACTGCCGCTCACGGCCGAGGGCCTGGCGGATGAGGCGCGGCTGGCGGAGGCCCTGGCGGCACCCACCCGGATGGTGCTGATCCAGCGCAGCTGCGGCTACAGCTGGCGTCCCTCCCTGCCGGTGGCCACGATCGGGCGGCTCTGCGAGCGGGTGAAGGCGCTGCAGCCCGGTTGCCTGGTGTTTGTGGACAACTGCTACGGCGAGCTGGTGCAGGAGCTCGAACCCACCGCCGTGGGGGCCGACCTGATGGCTGGTTCGTTGATCAAGAACCTGGGGGGCACCATCGCTCCCGGCGGCGGCTACGTGGCCGGCCGTGCCGACCTGGTGGAGCGGGCCTGCTGCCGGCTCACCGCCCCCGGCATCGGCAGCGAGGGGGGCAGCGGCTTCGACCTGCATCGCCTGCTGTTTCAGGGCCTGTTTCTGGCGCCCCAGATGGTGGCCGAGGCCCTGATCGGCGCCGAGCTGGTGGCGCGGGTGTTCGCCGACCTCGGCTTCGCGGTGCATCCCCAGCCTGGATCCGAGCGCAGCGACACGATCCAGGCGGTGCGGCTCGGCAGCCCAGAGGCGCTGAAAATGGTGTGCCGCGCCTTCCAGGCGGCCTCGCCGGTGGGCTCCTATCTCGAACCGGTGCCGGCGCCGATGCCCGGCTATGCCAGTGAGCTGGTGATGGCCGGCGGAACCTTCATCGATGGCAGCACCAGCGAGTTCTCCGCCGATGCGCCGCTGCGGGAGCCCTTCGTGCTCTACGCCCAGGGCGGCACCCACCACAGCCACCAGGCGATCGCCCTGGAGCGGGCCCTGGTGGATCTGGCCGAGGCGGG
>JAPLIE010000115.1 GCA_026389265.1 Cyanobacteriota bacterium
TGGAAGCGATACAGCAACGGATCGGTGGGGATCACCGGGTCGAGGGCGCCCTTGATCGGGTAGGTGGTGAGCTGCTCGCGCAGCTCCTGGCGCTCCGCCTCGGGGATCGCCAGGGCCTCCAGCAGGCTGTCGGCCTCCGCAAGGCTGGCGGTGGCCTGGCCGTGAATCAGGCTCGCCAGCCACACCTCATCCACCCCCAGCCGCGCGCCGAGCTCGGCGAAACTCAGCCCGCAGCGCCGCTTGGCGGCGAGCAGCGTGGCGGCCAGAGGGCAAAGAGACATGGCGGCATGGGAAGAAAAGCTGAGCGTCACTATGGGCCAGCGAGTCCAGCCATGGCTGCCGCTGCTACAGAAAGACCGCGCTCGCCGCTGTGCCGCCCCTGGGCAGATCGCAATTGGATCAGCGAGAGAAGCTGTTGTTTTCTTTGTGCTGGAACAGGGTGTTTGCCTGCTGTCGCGACGGAAAAAGCGCGCAGCGATGCGTCTGGACTATCGCTGAAGTCGCCAAGCGAGTGTCGGCGCGACAACAACCATCGGATGATCATGATCCGCGATGACCGCCATCAGCGACTCCCATCAATCCCCAATTGACTCCACATCTTCCACCCGTAATTTGGCAGACCACTTTCAGCCATCCTGACCGCTTCTCCCCTGCCTGAACAGCTCCTGCCTGAACAGCAAAGGATCAGGCTGCTCAGCGAACCGCGGGGACCTGCCGCGCCCGGGTCTTCAGTGGCCTGGCATCAGCAATTCCTGCGCCTGCACATCGTGCGCTCGCTGGAGGCCGTGCAGGACATGATCATTATGTCGCTCTGCATTGGACTGTTCTGCATCATGGCGCTACAGCTCAAGGAGATCTTCGCCTCGCTGCTCAATAAACCGCAGTTTCACGCGATCACGGCCGATATCCTTTTCATCCTGATTTTGGTTGAACTCTTCCGACTGCTGATCATTGATCTCCAGGAGCAGCGGGTGTCGATCGGGGTCTCCGTGGAGATCGCCATCGTTTCGGTGCTGCGCGAGGTGATCGTGAGCGGTGTGCTCGAGACCGACTGGCATCAGGTGCTGGCGGTCTGCCTGTTTCTCGCCACCGCTGCCCTGCTGATGGTGGTGCGCGTCTGGTTGCCGCCCACCTTTGCGGGGGTGGATCCGGAAGCCAGGGTCTCGGCTCGCATCCGCAGCAGCCAGGACAACGATTGAGACCCCTGGAGCATGGGCGCGCCTCCGCCGTTCTGCAGCGGTCGTCACCAAGAGGGGCTCCACTGTTGTTGAGAATGGACGGACCGATGCCGAGCAGCGGCGAGCGCCGCGTCCCTACCCATGCCCGAGACCACCCCCCTGCCCCCCTCCCTCCTGCTGCCTAGCTACCGCCAGGCCGCCCTGGAACGGGAGGAGCTCGGGGTGCCGGCCCTGCCGCTCAACGCCGCCCAGGCCTCAGCCCTCACCGCCCTGCTGGAGCAGCCGCCAGCCGAGGAAGGGGGCTTCCTGCTGCACCTGCTCAGCGAGCGCATCCCCCCCGGGGTGGATGAGGCGGCCTACGTGAAGGCGAGCTGGCTCAGCGCGATCGCCCAGGGCAGCTCCACCAGCCCCCTGGTGACCCCGGTGCAGGCCGTGAACCTGCTAGCCACCATGATCGGCGGCTACAACGTGGGCTCCCTGATTGAGCTGCTCTCCAGCCCCGATGCGGCGATCGCGGCCGAGGCCGCCACCGGGCTGGGCCGCACCCTGCTGGTGTACGACGCCTACAACGATGTGCTGGAGCTGGCCGCCACCAACCCCTACGCCCAGCGGGTGATCAACAGCTGGGCCGCCGCCGAATGGTTCACCGCCAAGCCCGAGCTTCCCGCCGAGATCACGGTCACCGTGTTCAAGGTGGAGGGCGAGACCAACACCGACGACCTCTCCCCCGCCACCCACGCCACCACCCGCCCGGACATCCCCCTGCACGCCAACGCGATGCTGGAGACCCGCATGAGCGGCGGCCTGGAGCTGATCCGCCAGCTCAAGGGCAAGGGCTACCCGGTGGCTTACGTGGGCGATGTGGTGGGCACCGGCAGCTCGCGCAAATCCGCCATCAACTCGGTGCTGTGGCATACCGGCACCGACATTCCCCACGTTCCCAACAAGCGCAGCGGCGGCGTGATCCTGGGCGGCAAGATCGCCCCGATCTTCTTCAACACCGCCGAAGATTCCGGCGCGCTGCCGATCGAATGCGATGTCACAGCTCTGAACTCCGGCGATGTGATCACGATCCGGCCCTACGCCGGCACGATCGAGCGGGCCGCCGGGGAACCGCGCGCCGGAGAGCTCGTGGCTCGCTTCGAGCTCAAGCCCAGCACGATCACCGATGAGGTGCGCGCCGGCGGCCGCATCCCCTTGCTGATCGGCCGCTCGCTCACCGACAAGGTGCGGGCCCAGCTGGGCCTGAGTCCCTCGGAGCTGTTCATCCGCCCTACCGCCCCCACCGACACCGGCAAGGGCTTCACCCTGGCCCAGAAGATGGTGGGCAAGGCCTGCGGCCTGCCGGGTGTGCGTCCCGGCACCAGCTGCGAACCGCTGATGACCACCGTGGGCTCCCAGGACACCACCGGGCCGATGACCCGCGATGAGATGAAGGAGCTGGCCTGCCTGGGATTTTCCGCCGATCTGGTGATGCAGAGCTTCTGCCACACCGCCGCTTATCCCAAGCCGGTGGATCTGAAGACCCACGCCGAGTTGCCCGATTTCATCAGCTCCCGCGGTGGCGTGGCCCTGCGCCCCGGCGACGGCATCATCCACAGCTGGCTCAATCGCCTGCTCCTACCCGACACCGTAGGCACCGGCGGCGACAGCCACACCCGCTTCCCGCTTGGCATCTCCTTCCCAGCCGGCTCCGGACTGGTGGCCTTCGCCGCCGCCATCGGCGCCATGCCGCTGGACATGCCCGAATCGGTGCTGGTGAAGTTCACCGGGAAGCTGCAACCGGGCGTGACCCTGCGCGATGTGGTGAACGCCATCCCCTATGTGGCGATCCAGCAGGGCCTGCTCACGGTGGAGAAGGCTGGCAAGAAGAACATCTTCTCCGGCCGGATCATGGAGATGGAGGGATTGCCCGATCTCAAGTTGGAGCAGGCCTTCGAGCTCACCGACGCCACCGCCGAACGCTCCTGCGCCGGCAGCACGATCAAGCTCTCGGTAGAAACCGTGGGCGAATACCTGCGCAGCAACGTGGCGTTGATGAAGAACATGATCGCCCGCGGCTACCAGGATCCCCGCACCCTGGCCCGCCGCATCAAGGCGATGGAGGCCTGGTTGGCGAACCCGGTGCTGCTGGAGGCCGACGCCGACGCCGACTACGCCGCCGTGATCGAGATCAACCTCGATGAGCTCACCGAGCCGATCCTGGCCTGCCCCAACGACCCGGACAACGTGAAGCTGCTCTCTGAAGAGGCCGGCAAGCCCATCGATGAGGTGTTCATCGGCTCCTGCATGACCAACATCGGCCACTACCGCGCCGCCGCCAAGGTGCTGGAGGGCCAGGGGGCCAATGCCGCCCAACTCTGGGTGTGCCCGCCCACGCGCATGGATGAGGAAAAGCTGAAGGAGGAGGGCTACTACGCCACCTTCGAGGCGGCCGGCAGCCGCATGGAGATGCCGGGCTGCTCCCTCTGCATGGGCAACCAAGCGCGGGTGGAGGACAACACCACCGTGTTCTCCACCAGCACCCGCAACTTCAACAACCGCCTCGGCAACGGCGCTCAGGTGTACTTGGGCAGCGCCGAACTGGCGGCTGTGTGTGCCCAGCTGGGCCGCATTCCCAGCAAGGAGGAGTACCTGGCGATCGCGGCCGCCAAGATCGATCCCCTGGCGGATGATCTCTACCGCTACCTCAACTTCGATCAGATCAGCGGCTTCGAGGATCAGGGCCGGGTGGTGAGCGCTGAAGATGAAGCAAAGGTGCTGGCGGGGGTGTGATCACTCAGCTAAAATTTAATCGTTCGGGAAAGAACCTTGCTTGACATTAGCAATCGCATGCGCAACCTGCTTGGGAACTACCGATACGTTTCTTATCAGATGCGGCTTTGGAAAATTCAAGGCCTTCTGCACAGAGGCGACCACGATTTAGAAACTCGCCTCATCAAACATGCACTTAAACAGTATGGCGGAACGCATCCATGGATGTCCCTAGACCTTGGCTGCGGAAACTACCCGCGGAATCCATTTGGAGCTGAATATACTCATGGATGCGACATCCGCGAGGATCTTGAGGCAAATGTAAGCCAGTGCAATCTTGCACTTGAACCCATACCCAAAGCGTCGGTGAGTATAGATTTTATCACCGCATACGAGTTCATTGAGCATATGCCTCGTGTTCTGGGTGGCCACGAAACACGCTTCCCCTTCGTGGAACTGATGTCCGAGATTCATCGCGTACTCAAACCAGGGGGATTATTTTTCGCAAAAACACCAGCCTATCCCAGCGAAGAAGCGTTCCAAGATCCAACACATGTCAACATCATCACCAGCAATACATTCCCTTACTATTTTTGCTGGCATCCATACGGTGGTCCCTGGGGAAAGATTTATGGGTTCACGGGAAAGTTTGCCCTTCTAACTCAAAGACGACAAGGAGCTAATCTATTTTCACTTCTCCAGAAAATACCGTAACTAGGGCCACCTAAACATCTTCAAATGCAATCACGTTGAATCCTTTAATGCTAAGATTTGATTCCTTAAATTTATAACGTCCTCAATAGTTGCCATGCTCTGCAAGATTGGAACAACAGAATTGATGATGCTATCGTCTTCGTCCCACCAGGCAATTTTCAAGAGCAAGTCGATCATCTCTGGGTTAAATCTATATTTTAATACGCGTGCAGGATTACCACCAACAATAGAATATGCTGGCACATCCTTAGTAACAACTGAACGCGCAGCCAAAACGCTGCCACTGCCAATTGTAACACCACTTAGTACCGTACATCCATAGCCTATCCAGACATCATTCATGATAACAATATCGCCCTTAGAAACTGGATGTCCATTTATGCCGTGAATGGAGCCACGAGGAAACTCCTCTAAAAAAATATGCCCAAAAGGATAGGTTGAAATCCAGTCGGTTCGATGATTGCCCCCGAGAAGAAACTCGGCCAGAGCAATGGAGTTAAAGGATCCAATAACCAACTTATCTTTGTTATTCCAATTGTAAATCTTTATAAATTCAAGGCCATAGTTATATTTTCCGCGCAATTCAATTGCGCTATTTATGCTGGGAGCTTCGGTCTCCCCAGGCGTGGAGAGCTGGCTAACCACAAAGCGCAGAGCAAACAGCTTGGTTAATTTTTGCTTAATTGCGGAAACGGAAAGGCGCCGCCTTGAATTCATCTGATACCACCAAGGTTGGGATTCACTGTATCTGAACTAAGTTCTCCTATCTCAGGAAAACGCCAGGAAGCCTACAAGATCAGGGTCTCATAAGAAAGCTGATTAGCGATGTCGCCGGCATGCCAGTCGATGAGGTGTTCATCGGCTCCGGCATGACCAACATCGGCCACTTCCGCGCCGCCGCCAAGGTGCTGAAGGCCTAGGGGGGGGCAATGCCGCCCGCCTCTGGGTGTGCCCGCCCCCCGCATGGAGATGGCTGCTGCTCCCGAACTGGCGGCGGTCTGCGCCCAGCTGGGCCGCATTCCCAGCAAGGAGGAGTACCTGAAGATCGCCGCCGAGAGGATCGACCCCCTGGCCGATCAGCTCTACCGCTACCTCAACTTCGATCAGATCAGCGGCTTCGAGGATCAGGGCCGGGTGGTGAGCGCTGAAGATGAAGCAAAGGTGCTGGCGGGGGTGTGATGGCCGTCAGGATCTGATCAGGGTTACGAAGACTTGCAGGCAAGTGCGGAAGGGATTGCTGACGTTCAGCCGTTCTCCGCCTACGGTCCATTAGTCCTTCGTAACGGACCCTTTCCGATGACTGCCTCCTGGATGACAACCCTGCGCACCATGCTGGCCCCCCTGCGCCGTCTGGTGGTGGTGGGTCTGGCCCTCATGCTGACCATCAACCTTGCCGCCTGCAGCGGCATCGTCTCCAGCGACGCCAAGAATGCCGCCCGCACGGTGGTGCAGGTGGCCAAGAGCGCCGCTGACGTGACCGGCAATGAACAGCTCAAGAACGTCGACAAGGGCGTGAACCTGCTGACCAAGACCTTCGGTGGCGAGACCGCTCCTACCAAGGACAATGCCCTCACCGCCCTCACCGGCCTGATCGGACCCCTCAAAGCCCTGCTCGGCTGAGCCTGGCTCCGACCCAGATCGGTCGGACCACCTTCACCGCAGGCCATCCGATCGACTCGGGACAGGCTCTAGGGAGCGGCAACGCTCCCTTTTTTTGTGAACACACCCTGCCCGCGGCAGGAGCTGAGGTGGTCAGGTGGTTGGTAGCGCTTGTAACGAGATGCCCACAAAGCTGGACGAACTTCCCAGCCCGTCTAAAAGGAAGTTGAACGCCGCTTGCTTTTCCATGCGCCCGATCAGCGCCATCCGTCGCTCCACGATCGCTGCCGCCGCCTTGGCCGCCCTGGCCCTCACCGGCTGCTCTGGCACCCAGGAAGCCGCCCGCCAGGCGGGTGACCAGGTCGGCCAGGCCGCCAAGGATGCCGCCGCCACCACCGGCGAGGCCGCCAAAACCGCCGCCACCGCCACCGGCCAGGCAGCCCTCGGGCAGGCCGTGACCCCCGTGCTCGATCTACTCAACAAGACTGAGGGAGAGGTCAAAGCCGGCAACATGGCCTCGGCCATTGCTGCCATGGGCGGCTTCCAGGCCCTCTGGAACACCGCCTCGCCCGTGATCAAGCCGATCGTCGGCGACAAGTGGCCCCTGATCAACACCGCCGCCAACCTGGTGCTCAGCACCTTCGCCAAGGGCTCCACGCCCACCCCTGCCAACGCCAGCTCCGCCCTCACCGGCCTGATCGGCCCCCTGAGCGCTCTGCTCACGAAGTGAGTCCGGGTTCGGGCCAGGGCGCAACCCTGGTCCGACCAGCCCACCTGCGCGAACCATGCATTCAGACCGGGGTTGTCACGAACTCCGGGCTTTTTGCCGGCTTGGCTCTGGCGCCGGGCGCGGTCGCGGTCGCGGTGACACGCTGGGGGCCCCAGCCTTCCACCCCTGGACCAGGAAACCCTGCTGTTTGAACCCGCCCGGCCCACGGCGGACGCCCTGCGGGTGGTGCTGGCCTTCCCGAGCACCTACGCGGTGGGCATCACCAGCCTGGGATATCAGGTGGTGTGGGCCACCCTGGCCCGCCGCGCCGATGTGGATGTGCGGCGGCTCTTCACCGACCGGGGGGATTCCCCGCACCGGCACCGGGGGGGAGGGGCCGAACTGTTCGGGCTCTCCCTGAGCTGGGAGCTGGATGGCCCGGTGCTGCTCGATCTCCTGGAAGACGAGCGCATCCCGATCTGGAGCCACCAGCGGGGTGACCACGATCCGATCGTGTTCGGCGGTGGGCCGGTGCTCACGGCCAATCCCGAGCCCCTGGCACCGTTCCTCGACGCCGTACTGCTCGGGGATGGGGAGCTTCTACTGCCGGCCTTTATGGACGCCGTGCAGGCCTGCCGGGGGCAGCCCCGGGCCGAGCGGCTTCGCAACCTGGCCCGGGTGGAGGGGGTGTACGTGCCATCCCTCTACGCACCCCGCTACAGCGGCGATGGAACACTGCTGGCCATTGAACCGACGGAGGCCGGCATCCCCGATCAGATCAGCAAGCAGACCTGGCGCGGCAACACCCTCAGCCACTCCACGGTGATCACCCCGGAGGCCGCCTGGCCCTCGATCCACATGGTGGAAGTGGTGCGCAGCTGCCCGGAGCTGTGCCGCTTCTGCCTGGCCAGCTACCTCACCCTTCCCTTCCGCACCCCCTCCCTGGAGGACGGCCTGATCCCAGCGGTGGAGGTGGGGCTGGCCGCTACCCAGCGGCTCGGCCTGCTCGGCGCCTCGGTGACCCAGCACCCGCAATTCGCCGATCTGTTGACCTGGCTCGATGGCGATCGCTTCGAGGGCGTGCGGCTGAGCGTGAGTTCGGTGCGGGCCGCCACCGTGACGCCCCAGCTGGGCCGGATCCTGGCCAAGCGCGGCAGCAAATCGCTCACGATCGCGTTCGAGAGCGGCAGCGAGCGGATGCGGGAGGTGGTGAACAAGAAGCTCGCCACCGAGGAGATCTTCGCTGCAGCCCGCTACGCCCGCGAAGGGGGGCTGAGCGGCTTGAAGCTCTATGGGATGGCCGGTCTTCCGAGCGAGGAGGAGGCCGACATCGAAGCCACCGCCTCCCTGTTGCTGGACCTGAAGAAGGCCACCCCGGGCCTGCGGCTTTCCCTGGGGGTGAGCACCTTCGTGCCCAAGGCCCACACGCCCTTCCAGTGGGACGGCGTGCGGCCAGAAGCTGAGCAACGGCTCAAACTGCTGGCGAAGCGCCTCAAACCCAGGGGCATCGAGCTCCGGCCGGAAAGCTATGGCTGGAGCGTGATCCAGGCCCTCCTCTCCCGCAGCGACCGGCGGCTCGCTCCAGTGATCGCCGCGTGCCGGGGAGCGCACACCAGCCTCGGAGGCTGGAAGAAGGCCTACCGGGCGGTTCAATCCGGTGAGGCCGAGGCCATCGCCGCAGCACCGCCCGGCCTGCCGCCACCACCCACCTGGGAAGGGGTTGTACATGGACGCTGGGGGGAGCACACGGTGCTGCCCTGGCAGCACCTGAAGGGGCCGCTGGACACCACAACCCTGTGGCGACATCGCAACGGCGCCGGCATGGCCGATCCTGATCGGTGAATCCACCGGCGAAGACCTCGGCGGCCCTCCTCGTGCCGCCCCAGAAGAAGGCTGACTCAAGGCCAGCGACAGACGCAGCGGCACTGGCCGAACCCCTGGTGCAACCCTCAGATGGGGGCCGGGCTCGCCACAGGCAAAGCCCGCTGAGGCTCGGGCCGCACCATGGCCGGCAGCCCCGCCAGCAACACCCACCCCGCCACATTGATGCGACTGTCATAGAAGGGCATATCGGTGGCATGGAGCGCCACCAGCACCAGCACGGCGGTCCACCAGCCCCGATCGAACACACCGCCGCGCAGCAGAGCCGGACCGAATGCCCGCAGCAGCAGCCCCAGCACGAAACCCACCAGCAGGAGCGCCACGGGCACGCCATGGCTCAGGGCCAGATCGATCGGCAGATTGTGGGGATGGCCATGCCAGTGGCCGGTGCGCAGGGGATAGATGAGGCTGAAGGCCGCGGCACCCCAGCCCAACCAGGGGCGCTCGGCGATCAGGCCGAAGGCGATGCGCCACTGGGCCAGCCGGGTGATCTCCTGGGGGCGTTGGCCGGCGTAATGGAGGTCGCTGAGCCGGCCCCAGATCGCTTCCGGCACCACAACCCGGGCCGGAGCCTGGAGGAGCTCCGGCACTCCCACCAGACTGGCGGCGGCGATCACCGCCACAGCCAGGAGCAACAGGGGCAGCAGCCAGCCCCAGCTGAGTGGTCCGGCCACTAAGGGCACGGCCAGCAGCAGGGCCCCCCAGCCATTGCGCGAATCGGTGAGGAACATGGCGGTCACCAGCCCCACGGCCAGTAGGAGCACCATGGCGCGGCGCCGGGGATCGAGACGAGGCTGCAACAGGGCCGCCAGCAGCAGAGGCCAGGCCAGAGCCAGCCAGGAGCCGGCGATGTTGGCGTAGTCGAACAGGCCTGCCAACCGTCCAGGAGGATTGCCACCGGCCTTGATATGCCAGATCACCAGACCGCCTAAGGCCTGGAAAGGTCCGTGCCAGCCCCACCAGAGCTGGCCCAGGCCCGTGAGGATCACCGGCACGGTGGCCGCCACCAGCGCCAGGGCCACCCGGCGGCGGGCCGCGGCGGTGGCGAGGTAGGGCTGGAAGCCCCAGAAGGCCCAGAAGAACGGCAGCCAGTT
>JAPLIE010000172.1 GCA_026389265.1 Cyanobacteriota bacterium
AGGTACTGCCATGTAAGACCCCACAGCTCCCTTGGAGGCAGAACTCCCCATGAGGTCTATAGTGAGACTGAACCCTGTTCCTCCCGCCCGAGGTTAACGATGTCAGGGGCCAGAACTGTCCAATAAAAGGCACCCACCTCAGCTTGCTGCCCATGAACCCAGTCCGCGCCTGCGATTACAGGGGCATTCTCGCGCGGATGGCTTGGGTTTTCCAGGGTCTCCCTAAGGCTATTGAAGCCTTTGCGCACCTTACTAGTAAGTTTGTTGATTGCAAATGCAAGCTTGCGCACTTGCAACACATTGAACGTGATTGCAGCTCATCACCAAGCGATTGACTGTGATTTTGACTTGCCGATCCTTCGAACGCCCGCCTAAACCGACGTGGAACTCTTGCCCAAAGGTGCATGCGAGTTTGCGGTCCGTGTTCAGTGCGTGTTTACGGGATTCGTTTCGCATGCTTCAGGATCATCCTGCCCGTTCCCACGTGAAAACCAGCCCGAATGTTCACCGGACCCTGCACAGGTATTTCTGCGAGATAAAGCAGACCAGCTTCCTCTGCGCACGTCGGAAAAAACGGTGCCCCTGGTTCTGAATGCAGGAAGAAGTCACCGGACAACATTCTGCACTTGGGGCAGACATTCGCATAGTATTTGCCTTGAACTGTTTTCGAGTAGCTAAGCTGATAAGTTGGCACTCGTTTCTGCACGTATCCAAGCAAGTCTTTGGGAAGAGTAACAACATCTGACAGGACACAAACCTGATCATCTGCGCCCTCAACCGACGGTGCCAAGAATGCCACCACCGGCATTCTTTCCCCGCACCTCCAACATCCGATCTTCATTCCAACTATATAAATCGGCGGTGATATTGTCAGAGAGACGTCATCCAGGGCATTCTACTCACGCTCAAGATCAGAAGCGGGCAGCAGCTTTGACTTTGCCATAGCCCTCCGCTCCCGTCTTCTGTATCTTGATGTTAGAAGGTCCACTCAGCGGTAGACATCTCTTCTGTGGCCAACCTTAACAACGTCGACAACTCGCGCCTCATCATCGACGGAGTAAATGACCCGATAGTTGCCTTGACGGACACGATAAAGATTGGGTCTGCCCGCGAGCTTTTCAGACCCTGATGGGCGCGGCTGAGTGGCCAGTGATTTGACCTTTTCAATCAATCGCGTCAGCGTCGCCTTGTCTGATATCGATTGTAGTTCTTTAGCAGCTGATGGCTTAATCGAGAGACTATAGTCGGCCACTATTTCTTAGGCTTGTGACAAACTCTTCGAAGCCAGAGCTTGGCTCATCTTGCCTGTGATCAGCGTCTCTCAAATCATCGGCATCTTCGGCCAATGTCATGCGCACTGCTTCATTGACCATGTCCGATATTGATCGGTTACATGCAGCAGCTCTCAAGCGCAGTGCACGATGAACTTCCGCGTCAAAGTAGATGGTGGCCCGTTTCGTTTCATCCATCCCTCAACACTAGCGCTTTGACGTTAAAGCGTCAAGACAGCGACGCTTCCGGCTTTCCTTTGATCCTTCTAACGCTTGCCATCACCTGGCCGCATGCATCTGCACAAGAAACAAGAAACCTATGGTGGCGGCTCTGGTGCATGGCAGGGTTAGGCTGATGCATAGGACAGTTCAGATCTCGTCAATCTACTTACCAACGGGTCCACAGCGGGCGTACAAATCGGGCTGTAGATATCGCATGAGCCAGAGGACGTACTCACGGAACTTCTGGATAGTTCTATCAGTGACACCAGGAGCCAGCGGAGGCAACTTACCGAGGTTCCTCTGCCTCATCTCAGCATTTGTCATGACATCACGGTCGTCGTACAGTGCGCTCTTGACAGCTTCTTCCAGGCATCCAAGGACCCTGCGCTGATTCTGAGAACAGCCAAACGAGTACGCATTCCTCCGTAGGTGTTGTCATCAGTGATTTTGTTGAGCAGTAAATGGGCTGTTTTCACCTCAGAAGCCATGAACATTCCACTGACGAGGGAGTCGATGTGCTTCGAATGCGCTGAAGGGAAAAAGGATTTGACACCGAACTTAAAGCCCAGCTCACCCAGAAACGATACTATGCTCTGATGATCATCGAGCTCTGGGAAAGCAGCAGCTACCATACCTGCCGCAGCTGTTTCTATCTGATCCATCACTTTAATGCTCTGCTTTCAGATCATAGTAATCAAATTGATATCACAGGCTAGTGTTGGTAGCACAATCTTTTTTTGGATCTTAATGATCTGGACTATCTCGTAGGGTCTGCCTAACTCTTTCTTAGCCGGTTCGGAGAACCACTCCCCGCAAGCCCCCCCCCTTTCCGTGAACTTCGCTGCGGCGTAGGGATGGATTCCCGCAAAACCATTGCGGTGCAGTGCTCCTTGACGAATGCAACCCAAGCATAGCTCCGATTTGCGGGTCCGATAACCACATGTTCGTCACGATACACACCCGAGATCGGCTGACTAGAGCAGCCACTGAAACGTACAAGGCAAAGGCACGCAGTCTGACTAATCTGATTAATCTGTTACTTCGAACTTTGTATTGGCTGATTCTGAAAATCAGAGGTCAAAGGCTTCCCCTGAGGCTGCCCAGATGCAGCTCCTTCCCCTTTCGCAGAGCCCGCGCCACCACATGCCAGCGGCATCGATCCACGGCGGCCCCATGGCCTTGCCCGAATCCTGCGCTGGCGCGACCGGCAACGCGCCTTCAACTGGCGCATACGCATCATTGAGGCTAGTATCGTTGCAAATGCAGCAAAGCCGTGGCGGTCGTCGATCGTGCTCCTTCGGTCCCTCAAGCAGCGGCACCGCTCAGCGATGGCCAGCTGCTGCTGCAAGCCGTGATCCGCGCCGCCGATGAACTGGAGCTGAGCCGAACCGCCCTGGCCAGGGTGCTGGGGAAAGACCGCTCGACGCTGAACCGCGCCAAGGGCATTGAGCCAACATCCAAAACCGGCGAGCTGGCGCTGCTGCTCATCCGCCTCTACCGCAGCCTCTCGGTTCTCGTCGGCAACGATCGCCGCCAGCTGCGCCACTGGTTTCACACCGCCAACCGCCAACCGCCATACCGGCGGCTTGCCGGCCGAGCAGGTACAGCGCACCGAGGGGCTGGTTGAAATCGTGCAGTACCTCGACGCCATGCGCGCTCCAATTTGAGCGATGGACCTGCGCCCCATCGTTGCGGCTGCTCCCGAAGTGGCCCTGCGGGGGACGGTGCTGCGCCTTGTGCAGCAGCAGGGCATCAACAGCCTGGAGCCGCTGGTGGACAACCTTGAGCAGCTGGCCCGCCTCGAAGCCATGGTGGCAAGTAGCAAGCCGCCCCTTCGCCATGGATCCCGTTTCGGCAGTCGTCAGTACAGGGGGATGTTCTACGGGTCGCGCAGCCGCAGCGGCTGCCTGACGGGGGCTCGCCTGGCGCGGCATCCGCTCGCCTTTGGCCGCAGGGCGGCATCGACCGCCCGGTCGACCCCGGTTATTGCGTATCCGCTCGATTTGGCGGATAATCCGTGCATACGCACTTGGCGTTGCCCTCCCATGGCTCCCTCGCTCGCCCCGCTCTCCCAGGAGCCGCTCACCAATACCGATGCCCAGTTGGTGGCCGAGGCCTGCGGTCGGGCCATCAAGGTGCTGGGCCTCAGCCGTGACGAGCTGAGCGCCGTGGTGGGTAAGCACCGCACCAGCATCGACCGCACCGGCCTGGATCCCAAAACCAAGGCAGGTGAGCTGGCTCTGCTGTTGCTCCGTGCGTACCGTAGCCTCCACTCACTCTTTGGGGGCGATCACACCCTGATGCGCCACTGGCTGGAGCAGCCCAACCACCATCTCGGCGAGCAACCGCCGCGGCTGTTGCTGTTTCGCATCGAAGGTCTCAACCGCGTTGCCAACTACCTCGATGCCCTACGCGGCTGATTGCGGCGCGGCTCCCGTTACCCCACTGGCTGGGACCGTCCAGCGGATCACCGACCGCCAAGGCGAGAGCGGCACCGCCGACTTGGTAGACGGCATGAGGGAGCAGGCGCGCCTGGAGCAGTTGATCGAAGGCGTCAAACCGCCCATGCCCAGCGATTGGCCGGAGGCGGGGGAGGGGAGGCCCCTGCCTTGCCAGCGGCTGTTGCTCACGCCGTTTCGCTACCCGCCCCTGGAGAGTGGTTCGCGCTTCGGTCGGGCCCATCAGCGCCATCTGTTCTATGCAGCACGGTCGCTGGAAACGGCCCTGGCGGAGCGGGCTTTCCATGCCCTACGGCTGTTGCAAGGCTCACCGCTGCCTGTAGGGGCCCGCATTCAACGCCAGCAAATGGCCTTCGCGGTGCAGATCTCCGCCGAGCGAGGTCTGGTCCTCCAGCAGCACCTCACCGCTGAGGGGTTGGCCGGCATCACCGACCCCTGCAGTTATGCGGCTAGCCAGCGCTGCGGCGATGCCATGCGTGAGCGTCGGATTCAGGCCTTCGAGGTCCCTTCGGCCCGTTCACCTGAGACGCCACCAGTTGTAGGGGTGCTGACTCCCTATGCCTTCAGCAGCACGCCATTCGATTTCCAGGACTGGTCCCTGGAGATCAGCGACGCAGGTGTGATCGCCATCTGTTTTGCTGAGGGCCTGACGGCCCAGTTCACAAGGGAGCAATTTCTCGTGGCAGGGCGCTGGCCTGGGTAGGGCCTGCGCCGGAACAAATGCAGCAGGTCCGTCATCGACATGCCTCAGTTGTTACAAAATTCCTACACACCCCCAGAGGCACTCCCACCCACCGCCGGGCCTTCGACCGGTTCTGGCAAAGAGGTTCGCCCGGTTCGCCCAGATCCCCGCCGCTGCAGCCCCCCCTCCAGCAGCTTCTCCACGGCCCTCTGACGAATCTCGATCACCTCGGCCAGATCGGCGGCCAGGCGCGGCGATTCCACCAGCACCTCCTGCAAACGCTCGTAGGGGATCACCAGCACCTCAAGGTCATCGCAGGCGAGCACGGTGGTTTCGGCGATACGGCCATGCAGCAGCGAACTCTTCTCGCCGAAGCATTCCCCCCGCAGCAGCACCCCCAGGCTGCAGGGCCGACCCGT
>JAPLIE010000204.1 GCA_026389265.1 Cyanobacteriota bacterium
GGCGGTGGCGGCGGAGCTGCCGGAGGAGGAGGTGAAGGATCTGCTGTGCCGTGCCCGTCAGCCGGTGAGCCTGGAGACGAAGGTGGGGGATGGCGAGGACACGGAACTGCTGGATCTGCTGGCGGGGGAAGGTGCGGGCCCCGAGGAGATGGTGACGGGGGAATGCCTCAAGGGCGACCTGCGGGCGCTGCTGGAGCAGCTGCCGGAGCTGCAGGCACGGGTGCTGCGGCTGCGTTATGGGATGGAGGGGGACGAGCCCATGAGCCTCACCGGTATCGGCAGGATCCTCGGGATCAGTCGGGATCGGGTGCGCAATCTGGAGCGCGACGGTCTTGCCGGCCTGCGGCGTCTCAGTCCCGCGGTAGAGGCCTACGTGGCCTGCTGAGCGGCCTCGTTTCCTCGCTGGAGCCGTGCTGCTGAGGCCCGTTTCCCGTGGGGAATGGGCCTAACGTCGATGCAGCGTGGAGACCCGGGCATGGCCGCTGGGTGACCCGTTTCCGGTTTAGGCGAGGACGACATGGCTTCCAATGGTGCGCTCCGGGACCCAGGGGAGGTTGCATCTGAAGGGTCGATGGAGGTGCTGGAGCTGTTTCCCCGCTACCTGCTCAAGGGCTGTCTCCCGGAGGCCCTCCTCAGTGACCTTCAGGTCATGGCGGCGGCGGTGCTCGCCGATCCCGATTCCCATCCCGATGCAGCGCCGAAACTGGCGGGCCAACTGTCGCTTCAACGGGAACTGGGTCCCCAGCAGCCCGCCGCCGCCGAGCTCTGCAGCACGGTGATCCTGCCGGCCTGCGAGCGCTGGATCCGCCACGTGATCGATCGCCAGCCCCCCCAGGGTCGGGGCCCCTGGACTCCGGGCCGCTACGGCCTGCAGATGATCGATCTTTGGCTCAACGTGCAGCGTGGCGGCGACTACAACCCCGCCCACACCCACGGCGGCAGCTTCTCCGGGGTGTTGTACCTGAAGGTGCCGCCCCAGATCCGCTCCGACAGTTTTGATGGCCAGCTCTGTCTCCATGGTCCAGAGGAGTGGCACATTCAGAGCTTCCGCACCGGCATGGCCCACTACGTGCTGCCCAGGGCTGGCGATTACTACGTGTTTCCGGCCTGGCAGCCCCATTCGGTGGCGCCCTTCCGCGGTGAAGGCGAGCGTTGGTCGATCGCCTTCAATGTGGTGGCTGTGCCGGCGGCCGGAAGGTCAGCGGCCCCTGCCCCGTTGCAGGTGAGCGAGGGCCGTGGGGCGCTTCCCCCGCTGATTCCCCAGACTGCCGCCAATGTCTCTCTTTCCAACGCCCGGCCGCGACCCGGAGGCTTCGGCTGATCCTGAAGACTGCAGTGGCTCCCGCCGTCCCTGTTTCAGGCGCCAGACCCTGCCCCGCTGTGGAGATCGCCATCGCTCGGACTGGTTCTGCGGAGGTCCCCGTTTCCCGGCCCCCTGCGCTGGACGTGGATCTCAGCCACACCCTGATCGCTGCCCGGGCCCTTGAGCTGCGCCGGTCTCTGCTCGCCTGGTGGGAGGTTCACGGCCGCCACGAGATTCCCTGGAAGCTTCATTCCAACGGCAGCCGACCCGCCGATGGCGAGGTGCTCGATCCCTATGGCGTGTACGTGGCCGAGGTGATGCTGCAGCAAACCCAGCTCGCGGTGGTGCTCCCCTATTGGCGGCGCTGGATGGGGGCCTTTCCGGACCTAGAAGCCTTGGCCGCTGCCGATGAGCAGCGGCTGCTGCTGCTCTGGCAGGGCCTCGGCTACTACTCCCGCGCCCGGCGGTTACATCAGGCGGCCCGGCAGCTGCTCTCTGGCCCTAGCGAAGAGCGGGAGCCTGCCCCCAATCCGCGACCGCGCCTGGGCCCGAAGTCCGGTTTGCCGGCGGCTCCTCATCTTGGTGGATTTGGTCTGTGGCCCACCAGCCTGGCGGGCTGGCAGGCCCTGCCGGGCCTGGGTCGCAGCACGGCAGCCAGCATCCTCTCCTCGGCCTTCGATCAGCCGGAGGCGATCCTCGATGGCAATGTGAAGCGTGTGCTGGCGCGGTTGATCGCCGCCCCGGCGCCACCGGCGCGGCAGCTCGCGGGCTTTTGGCGGCTCAGCGAGACCCTCCTGGATCGGCGGCGGCCCCGCTCCTTCAACCAGGCCGTGATGGACCTGGGCGCCACGGTCTGCACGCCCCGCAATCCCCGCTGTGGCGATTGCCCCTGGCGGGGCTGGTGCGCTGCCTACGCTGCCGGCGATCCCGCCCGCTATCCCGTGAAGGAAGCCCCCCGCAGCGTGCCCTTTCAGGTGATCGGGGTGGGGGTGGTGTTCGATCACGCGGGCCGTGTGCTGATCGATCAGCGGCTCGAGGAGGGCCTGCTCGGCGGCCTCTGGGAGTTCCCCGGCGGCAAGCAGGAGGAGGAGGAGGCGATCACCGCCACGATCGAGCGGGAGCTGGCTGAGGAACTGGCGATTGCGGTGGAGGTGGGCGAGGAGCTGATCGTGATCGAGCACGCCTACAGCCACAAGCGGCTGCGGTTTGTGGTGCATCTGTGCCGCTGGATCGCCGGTGAGCCCCAGCCGCTCGCCTCCCAGCAGGTGCGCTGGGTAGCGCCGGCCGAGCTGGATGCCTACCCCTTCCCCGCCGCCAATGCCCGCATCATTGCGGCCTTGCGGCTGCGGCTTGCTGAGCTTGTCGCCCCTGCAGGCAGCGGGCAGGCCCAGTCTGGGGGGAGTCGTTCGGCCGCCTGATGGGCAACCCCGCGCCACCCCAGGTGCTCTGCTTCGGCGAGGCCCTCGTGGATCGGTTGCTGCCGGTGGGCAATGCTCTGCCGGCGCCAGGTTGTGGTGGTGGAGCGGAGCCGGGGGGGCGAACCCAGGCTTTGGAAGGTTTGGCGCACACCGCTGGTGAGGCCAGCCTGCAGGGGCCCGGCGATGGCCAGGACAAGCTTGGTGGTGCGCCGGCCAACGTGGCCTGTGCTCTGAACCGGTTGGGAACCCCTGCGGCCTTCCTGGGTCGCCTCGGCAGCGATGCGATCGGGGAAGCCTTTGGGGCCCTTTTCGCCGAACGGGGCGTGGAGACCTCCGGCCTGCAGTGGGATGCGGAGCGCCCCAGCCGTGTGGTGCTCGTCCGCCGTGATGCCTGTGGGGAAAGGAGTTTCGGTGGTTTTCTGGGAGATCGTGGGGCCGGTTTCGCCGACCAGGCCCTCGATGCCAAGGTGTTGCGGCAGGCCGCCGGTCCGCTGCTGGTCCGGGCCCGCTGGCTGCTCTGCGGCAGCCTGCCGTGGGCGTCCCCCCTGGCGGCATCGGCCATTGAGGGGGTGCTGGCCATGGCGGAGGCCGCCGGCTGCCAGCCGGAGGCCGGGGCAACCGCTGGCAAGGAATCGAGCTGTCGACAACCTCCTTTCCTGGCGGTGGATGTGAATTGGCGACCCACCTTCTGGGGGCTCCCCGCCGGTACGGGCCCCCCGGCTGCGGTTCAGGAGCGGATCCGCCCCCTGCTTGAGCGGGCTGCCCTGTTGAAGTGCGCCACCGAGGAAGCCCTTTGGTTCTTTGCCAGCGACAATCCTGCTGCCATCAGCTCGGCGCTGCCGGGCCGGCCCGCCGTGTGTGTGACCGATGGCCCTGCACCCGTGCGCTGGTTTCTGGGTGGGCGCTCCGGCCAGCTGGCGCCCTTCGCCATCGATGCCGTCGACACAACCGGGGCCGGGGATGCGTTCATGGCGGGATTGCTGCATGGCCTCTGCCAGGCAGAGGCCGATCCCCACACCGTGGTCGAGCCGGAAGCTCTGCTGCGCTTTGCCGCCGCCTGCGGATCCCTGGTGTGCCGCGGGG
Source organism: Cyanobacteriota bacterium (assembly GCA_026389265.1). Classification (GTDB taxonomy): domain Bacteria; phylum Cyanobacteriota; class Cyanobacteriia; order PCC-6307; family Cyanobiaceae; genus Cyanobium. The sequence continues at coordinate 3,805 of JAPLIE010000204.1, forward strand.
CCGGGGCGATCGATCCCCAGCCCAGGGCCGCCGAAGTGGAGCGGTTTCTGGCAACGCAGGGAGGGGTGTCAACCTCGGTGGCGGATCACCCTGCCGTTGGGCCGGAGGCCTGCTCCCCTGGGGCAGCTTGAACATCTTCGGTGGGTTCGCCTGTTTCAAGGGGAGGTGCAGGCGGCAGCCAGTGCACCCTTCTTGCGTCGCCCCTGTGCTCCAGCCGCACCCGCCAGGCCTCCAGGGGAAGGAAGCTGAGCCGCTCGGGCCATTCCACCGCCAGCACCACCCCCATGCCAGCCATCCCTTCGACGCCGTTGGATTCCCACGCCTGCGCAGCACCATCGCCCCCCCTTGCCACCGCCGCCGCTTCCTCCTCCTCCTGGGCGAACAGCTCATCCGCTGCCGGGCCCGCTGCCAACCGGTAGAGGTCCAGATGCACCAGTCGGGTGGTTGTGCCCTCGGGCAGGCGGCCTTCGTAGTGCTGGGCCAGGGCGAAGGTTGGGCTGGTGATCGGTTCGGCGATGCCGAGCCCCTCGGCCAGGCCCTGCACCAGGCAGGTCTTGCCGGCGCCCAGGTCGCCCTGCAGCAGCAGCAGGGCGGGGCGGCCCGCCGGATAGTTCAGCAGGTCGGCCGCCAGGCGCCGGCCCAGATCCTGGGTGGCGGCGGCATCGGCCAGGTCGCAGGTGTGCTCAACCCCAGCCATGGGCCTTCCTCCGGGATTGCTGCTGCCCCAGCCTGACGTGGATCCACGGCTTCCCTGCTGTGTCGGGGTGGGATCCGCTCTTGTGGTCTGCGCTCATGGCGTGTGCCCCGATCAGGCCGGGGTTCGTCTTGGGCTGGGACGCGCCTCTGAGACTGGCACTGGAGGCGGCACAACCAGCTTCAGGATCGATGTAGATTCGCAGCTAAGCGAGCCCGAAGCCTCGGCGTCTCCGCAGAACTTCCCAGACAACCCATTCGTCCTCCCAGTCGGGAGTGTCCGTAACCATGGTGGCAACACCCACGAGCCCTGCGGCTGTCGAGGCCTTCCCTCACCTGCAGGCCACAA
>JAPLIE010000193.1 GCA_026389265.1 Cyanobacteriota bacterium
GCCGGTGATGCAGCAGCGCCAGGCGGAGATCAAGAGCAAGTACGCCAACAACCCCACCAAGCAGCAGGAGGAGCTGGGCAAGCTGATGAAGGAGTTCGGCAGCCCCCTGGCGGGCTGTCTGCCCCTGGTGGTGCAGATGCCAATCCTGTTCGCGCTGTTCGCCACCCTGCGGGGCTCACCCTTCGCCGATGTTCCCTACACCTTCAACCTCAAGGTGCTGCCGGCCGATCAGATCGCGGCGGTGGAGCCCAAGCCCTTCAACACGCCCAGCCATTCGATCTTCGTGACCAGCACCAGCCATGTGCCGGTGATCGGCACCCTGGAAAAGGGCACGAAGCTGGGCGTGGGCGACACCGAAACGGTGGCCCTGCACACCCGCGAAGGGGGCAGCTTCGCCTCGGTGCTCTCCGGGGTGGAGAACGGCGAGGCCTATCAGCCCCACTGGAACGTGACCAAGGGGGAAGGGGTGGTGAGCGTGGCCGACGACGGCACGATCACCGCTCTCACCCCCGGTGACGCCACGGTGGAGGCCACGATCCCCGGCCTGGCGGCCCGCAGCGGCTTCCTGTTCATCAAGGCCCTCGGCCAGGTGGGCTTCATGACCGACGGGGCGGTGAACTGGGATATCGCCTTCCTGGTGGCGGCCTTCGGCGCCAGCCTGTTCATCTCCCAGATCCTCTCGGGGATGGGGATGCCGTCCAATCCGCAGCAGTCCACGGCCAACAAGATCACGCCGGTGATGATCACGGCGATGTTCCTGTTTTTCCCGCTTCCCGCCGGGGTTCTGCTCTACATGGTGGTGGCCAACATCTTCCAGGGCCTGCAGACCTGGATCCTCAGCCGCGAGGCCCTGCCGGAGAACCTCCAGCAGATCCTCGACAAGCAGATCGCCCAGCCAGCCACCGCCACCGCCACGGCCGGTGGAGGAATCGAGCGGCTGCCCTTTGAGCCGAAGGGCCGCAAATGAGCCTCGCGGCCGGCGCCGGCTCCCCGCCACCACTGCGGCCAGTGTCCCTGCCGGAGTTGCGGCTGTTGGCGGCGCCGCGCCACTGGGAGGTGAACCAGCCGATCGCAGGACTAGAGAGCCTTACCCCCGTGCGGGGCAAGCTCACCGCCCACCACCACAGCGGCGTGCTGGAGGTGGAAGGGGAGGTGGACACGATCGTGACCCTGCGCTGCGACCGCTGCCTCAACCTGTTCAACCATGCCCTGCGGGCCGAGGCCCACGAACTGCTGGAACTGGCCGCAGCCGGCGTCGGTTCCGGGCCAGGCCCCTCCCGGCCGCTGGATCCCACCGAGCTCAGCCCATCCGGCGATGACCTCGACGACCGGCTCGATCCGGAGGGCGACTTCGACCCGGAGCGCTGGCTGTTCGAGCAGCTCAGCCTGCAGCTCCCGCTGGTGAACCGCTGCGGTGCGGAGTGCCCGGGTCCGGCCACCTGGAGCAGCGAGGAGGGCAGCGGCGATAGCCGCTGGGCGGCCCTGCGCCAGCTCAAGGAGAGCTGAACCAGCACCCATGGCAGTCCCCCTAGCCGACCAGCTGGATCTGCTGATCCGCTCCCGTACGCCGATCCTCTGGATCCGCAGCCTTGAGGAGGAACGGGTGGAGATGCTGCTGGAGCGGGCGGCGGAGCGGCTGGGGGGGCGGCGCCTCTTCCGCTGGGACTTCATTGGGGGCCTGCGCGGCGCCCCGGGCCGCGAGGGCGAAGCGAGCCGCAACCCGATGGCCGCCCTCGACCTGCTGGGCGCCGTGCCGGAGGAGCAGGGCGCGATCCTGCTCCTGAAGGATTTCCACCGCTACGGCGACGATGCGGGCATCTGCCGGCGGCTGCGCAACCTGGCCGCCGAGCTGCGGCAGCGCCCCCACACCCTGGTGATCACCGCCCCGCAATGGCGCCTGCCGGCCGAACTGGAGGACAGCGTGGCCGTGCTGGAACTGCCCCTGCCCGATGGCAGCGAGATCGCCCGGCTACTGGCGAGCATCGCGGCGGCCAGCGGCGAACCACTGGAGCCGGCGGTGCTGGCCGAGCTGGCCGGCGCCTGCCACGGCCTCAGTGAGCAGCGGGTGCGCCAGCTGGCGGCCCGGGCCCTGGCCCAGCGGGGCCG
>JAPLIE010000124.1 GCA_026389265.1 Cyanobacteriota bacterium
GTCGAGCACACCCTCCAGGTCCTTGAGGTAGGCCTCGGCCAGGAAGCCCAGGTGGCCGGTGTTGATCGTGAGGATCGGCACGCCGATCGGTGCCGTCTGGCGGGCGGCCGAGAGCACGGTTCCGTCGCCTCCCAGCACCAGGGCCAAGGGCATGGAGGCATCAAAGCTGGCCGGCACGCAAGCGGTATAGCCCTTGGCCCGCAGGTGCTGATCGGGATTGGCGAAGCCCACCACACCGCCAGCACTGCTCACACGCACCACCTCCATGCCGGCTGCCTCGAGCCGAGCTTCGATGGTGGCGGCGGTGGCCAGGGCCAGGGCCTTGCCGTCGTTGACGATCAGGCCGACGCGGGACAGAGGTGATGGAGCGAGTAAAGGGAGTCTAGGGAAGCAGGGGATGGCAGCACCCGCCCCGCGCCAACCCTGAAATTGAACGGCTCCATCCTTCCTGTTTGCCAAGAGATGTGCTGAATTCACTGGAGTCCAGGGTTTGCCCTGGCTTCAGAACCCAGCTTGTAGAGGAGCTTGCGATCGGTCGTGTTCAGAGGCTCGAAGTTGAGGGCATGCCATCGACACATCCCTGGGTCGGACTGGTTTTATGCGGTGATAGTGGCGAGAGTTGACTGTTTGTAAGCGAATGGATTGCCACCCTCAATTGGTTCGCTCATCTGCCCACGGGGTCCGTCCGGGGCTCAGAACTGCTCGAGAAAACGGAGGTCGCTGGTGTACAACCGGCGAATGTCATCGATGCCGTGGCGCACCATGCAGAAGCGCTCCACCCCTAGCCCCGCCGCGAAGCCGCTCCAGCGCTCCGGATCGATGCCCAGGCCCTCCAGTACGGCGGGATCCACCATGCCGCAGCCCATCACCTCGAGCCAGCGGCCCCGCCACTGCACATCCACCTCGGCGGAGGGTTCGGTGAAGGGGAAGTAGCTGGCGCGGAAGCGCACTGGCAGGTCCCCGAAGAAGCGCTGCAGGAAGGTGGTCACGGTGCCGCGCAGGTGGCTGAAGTCGAGTCCTTCATCGAGGGCGAGCACCTCCACCTGGTGGAACACCGGCGAGTGGGTGGCATCCACCGCATCGCGGCGGTACACCCTCCCGGGGGCCACGATGCGCACCGGCGGCGGATTGGCTTCCAGATGGCGGATCTGAACCGGTGAGGTGTGGGTCCGCAGGAGCCGTTCACCACCATCGGCCCTGGGCGCCAGATAGAAGGTGTCCTGCATGTCCCGGGCCGGGTGGTGGGGCGGGATGTTCAGGGCGGTGAAGTTGTAGTAATCGCTCTCCACCTCAGGCCCCTCGGACACCCGGTAGCCCAGGCCCGCGAAGATGTCGAGGATCTCCTCCACCGTGGATTGGAGCGGATGGCGGTGCCCTGGCGGCACATAGCGGCAGGGTGCGGTCACGTCGAGCGTCTCGCGGGCGATGCGAGCCGCCATCGCCGACGACTGGAGATGGTGGAGGCGCTCCCCCAGCAGGTTCTGCACCTGATCCTTGAGCACATTCGCCCGCTGCCCCACCTGGGGCCGCTCCTCGCCGGGAAGGCGCCCCATCGCTCCGAGAACCCCGGAGAGGCGCCCCTTTTTGCCGAGCAGGTCCACCCGGAGCTGCTCCAGCTCGGCCGGGTCGGCAGCGGCACCGATCGCGGCGGCCGCCTCCGCTTCAAGGGCCTGAAGCTGGTCTGTGAGCTGCTGGAGGGTGATCGTGGCGCTCACGGCGGCGGCTATGGGACGGGGTGAAGCGCGACTGTAGGCAGTGCCGCTCCGGTGTTCGTCTGCGGGCCCACGGCGCCCTCTTCATTGGGCTCGCACGCGTGGGAACCATCGCGGTTGAAACCAGCGGGGGTTGCAATCCGGGCAGCGGCCCCTCGGAGGGTGCGGCCTGCGCTGGCAATCGGCCGGGAACGGGCCAGCACGAGGCCAGGAAGGGCCAGGAACGAGGCGGCGATCGGAGCGGCAGGGTCAGTATGCGCTGCGCCCTGGGGGAGCTGGCCGCTGCAGCCCACGGCATCCCGGTGACCGAAGGCTCCGTGGCAGCCTGATCGCCAGAGCCCCTTCCCGCCATGGCCCCCCTCCGGATCCTGATCTGCAACGACGACGGGGTCTTCGCCGCCGGTATCCAGGCCCTGGCGGCCGAGGCCGCCGGCCGGGGGCACCAGGTCACGGTGGTCTGTCCAGACCAGGAGCGCTCTGCCACCGGCCACGGCCTCACCCTCCAGACCCCCCTGCGGGCCGAGCGCGCCGACCAGCTCTTCGCCCCCGGCGTTACCGCCTGGGCCTGCAGCGGCACCCCCTCCGACTGCGTGAAGCTCGGCCTGTTCCGCCTGCTGGAGAAGCCCCCCGAGCTGGTGCTCTCGGGCATCAACCACGGTCCGAATCTCGGCACGGACGTGCTGTATTCCGGCACCGTGAGCGCCGCCATGGAGGGCCCGATCGAGGGTTATCCCGCCTTGGCGGAGAGCTCTGCCGACTTCATGTGGCGCCAGTTTGGCCCCGCCGCTCGCCTCGCCCTGGACGTGGCCGAAGGGATGGTGGCGGCCGGCTGGGGCGAGGGCATGCTGCTCAACCTGAATGTGCCGCCCCAGCCGGACGAGGCCATCGGTCCCCTGCGCTGGTGTCGCACTGCCGTGCGCCGCTACACCGATCAGTTCGACCGGCGCGAGGATCCCCGCGGCCGCACCTATTACTGGCTGGCCGGCGAGGTGGTGGACGATCTCGATGCCGCCGTGGCAGGCCCCGCCGACTGGCCCACCGATGTGGCCTGGATCGCCGCGGGAGGGGCCTCGCTTACGCCGTTGCAGCCCGAACTGTTCTGGCGCGGTGCCACGGACAACCTGCCCATTCCGACTGCCCTCACCGCTGGCCCGGGGGCCGCGTGATCGGCGCAAGGCTGCCACTCGCCCTGAACGGAGCCGCCCCCTGTGCCGATTGCCACGCCGATGCCCTGTGGTGGCCGATCCTGGCCCTCACCTCGTTCATCGGACCATCGGCCGATGGCCCAGGGCGGGAGCCCTCTCAACCCCTGCGGTAGACCCGCTGCAGCATCCACAGGGAAAAGCAAAGGCCGATGAGGTGGGCGAAGAGCACCTGGGTGTTGCTCAGCACCGAGAGCATTTCGATCGAGGTGATCGGGAAGGTGCTGATCGGTCCCTGACTTCCCTGATAGGCCATGGGGCCGAACAGCCCCGGAGCCTGCATCGAGGCCTGCAGGAACAGGCTCCCGGCCAGGGCCTGGTAGCCCACGGCGGCGATCGTGAGGCCGGCCAGATCCACCAGCAGCCCGCGCTTGACTAGACGGCTGGTTTCGCCGCGGCTGGGGCGCACCGGACTGGCCAGGGCCCGGCTGCAGCGGATCACCAGCCAGCCCTGCCAGAGGCTCCAGGCGAGCAGCAGGAAGGAGAGCGTGGTGAAGGAGAGTCCAGGGCCCAAGCCGACGGCCCTCTGGGCGTTGGAGGCCACCCGGGCGCCGATGCTGTTGAACAGCAACACCCCCACCACCACCACCGAGAGGGCCAGCTGGGTCCAGAAGCGCACCCAGCCCACATTGCGCAGGGCGCCGGAGATGCGCTGCAGATCCACTGGATCGGCCATGGGACGTGCTGCCCGCAGAGGTTCCAAACTTGCCATGGGAGGATCCACAAGGCGAGCGCCCGGTCCTGAATCCCCTGTCCATCCCGCTGTACATCCCGGATCAGGCCCAGCGCCCCACCGCCATTGCCCTGGGCAGTTTCGATGGTCTGCATCGGGGCCATCGCCGTGTGATTGAGGCGATCACCGCAATCACACCGGACGTGCCGCAAAGCAACCTCGGCCCCGGGGAGCTCGGCGACGGTTCTGGAGGTATCGGGGTCCCCACCGTGGTCAGTTTCTGGCCCCATCCGCGCGAGGTACTCCATGGCGAAACCCGCCTGAGGCTCGACCTGCCGGAGGAGAAGCTGGAACTGCTGGAGCCCCTAGGCATCCGCCAGCTGGTGATGGTGCCCTTCACCCGATCCCTGGCGGCCCTCTCTCCAGAGTCCTTCGTGGCGCAGGTGCTGGTGGGGCAGCTCCAGGCGAGCCGGGTGGCCGTGGGGGAGAACTTCCGCTTCGGTGCCGGCCGCTGCGGCGACGCGGCCGATCTGGCGCGGATCGGAGCCGCCTGTGGCGTTGCTGTGTCGGTGTTGCCGATGCTCTTCGAAGCGGGTGAGCGGGTGAGCAGCAGCCGGATTCGGCGGGCCTTGGCTGCGGCTGATCTGGCGGAGGCTGAACGGCTGCTCGAGAGGTCCTATCGCTTTCGGGGCCTGGTGGTGCCGGGCCGAGGGCTTGGCCGGGGCCTCGGTTGGCCCACGGCCAACCTCCAGGTGGATGGCCGCAAATGTCTCCCCCGGGAGGGCGTTTACGCGGTGCTGGCCTGGTCCAGCGAGGTCCGTGGCGCCGGCATGCCCGCCGTGATGAATCTGGGCCCCCAGCCAACCGTGGACCCGCTGGCACCCTCCGCCGTGGAGGTGCATCTGCTCGATCGGGAGATCGACCTGGCCGGTGCGCAGCTCATCGTTCAGCCCGTCCGCTATCTGCGGAGCCAGCAGCGGTTCGCCTGCCTCGAGGAGCTGGCAACGCGCATCGCCGACGACGCTAGGGAGGCCGCAGCGATCCTCGATGCCCGTTGAGGCTGGGGCCGTTTCCGGTGAGACTGAGTTGGGCTGATCCTCATCAGGGTGAGGCTCAACAGCCTGATCGGTCGGATCAGCCTGCAATGGCGTAGGCGTGGCGAAGGCCCCAGCTGATGAACAGCGCGATCAGACCCATGAGCAAAATGCCGTAGATCAACACCAGCAGGGGATTGTCTTCACTGCCGCTACCCGGATCGTTGACCATGAGGCCCTCAGGGGTTAATTCAGCCTAAGTAACGCTCCACCCCCCTCCACCGCATCCCGAGTGCCGATTTCCCTGCCGACCACCATGTCCTCCCCGGTCCCCGGCGGTGATGGGGCTGGGCCCGCTCAGCCGCCCGACAGAGCCGCGGGGGCGGGCCCGGGCAGGCCTCCCGACTTGCAGCCGATCGAGCGACTGCTGGATGCCAATCTCGATCGCGCCCGGGAGGGCCTGCGGGTTCTCGAGGACTGGGCCCGCTTCGGGCTGGATCGCCCCGATCTGGTGGCCCGCAGCAAGGATCTGCGCCAACGGCTGGGGCTGCTCCACCGAGACGCTTACAAATGGGCCCGGCACAGCGCCACCGATTCGGCCGCCGGCCTCACCCATCCGGCCCAGTCCGCACGTAGCTCCCCGGATCAGATCGTGGCCGCCAATGCCGCCCGGGTGCAGGAGGCCCTGCGGGTGCTGGAGGAATTCGGCCGGGGCATCGATCCGCCCCTGGCGGAGGAGGCGGCCCGCTGCCGTTATCGCCTGTACGACCTGGAGGTGGATCTGCTCCGAGCCCACCGTGATGGCCACGGACGCCGTTCCCTGCTGGGGCGTTGTTCCCTGTACTTGATTGTGGGCGCCGGATCCCGGGATGTTGTGGCAGGGGCCTTGGAGGCCGGGGTGCGGATCGTGCAATACCGCTCCAAGCCGGCCGATCCCCTCGACGATCGCCAGCGGGTCCTCGAAGCCCAGGAACTGCGGCGGCTCTGCCATCACCATGGAGCCCTGTTCCTGGTGAATGACCGGGTTGACCTGGCCTTGGCCGTGGAGGCCGATGGCGTGCATCTGGGCCAGGGTGATCTGCCCCTGCCGGTGGCCCGGCGGCTGCTGGGGCCGGATCGGCTGATTGGGTGCAGCACCCAAGCTCTGGACCAGCTCCACCACGCCGTGGCCGAAGGCTGCGACTACGTGGGCGTGGGGCCGGTCAACGCCACCCCCACCAAACCGGGCCGGGAGCCGGTCGGCCTGGCCTACGTGGCGGCCGCGGCGGCCGCTTGCCCGGTTCCCTTCTTCGCGATCGGCGGCATCGGTCTGGCCAACCTGGGCGCCGTGGTCGCCGCCGGCGCCCGCCGGGTGGCTGTGGTGCGGGCGATCACGGCAGCTCCGGACCCGCAGGCGGCCAGCTCCGCCTTGCTGGAGGCCCTGGCGAGGGTTGATGGCTAAGTCGATCACGCTGCGGGTCAATGGCGAGGAACGGATCGCACCGGCCGGCCTGAGCCTCGATCGGGTGCTGGAGGCCCTCGGCTATCAGCCCCGGCTGGTGGTGGTGGAGTTCAACGGATCCATCCTTTCCCGCCAGAACTGGCCTTCTCAGCCGGTGGTGGAATCCGATGTGCTGGAAGTGGTCACCATCGTGGGGGGTGGTTCCTAGATTCCCTTCATCCCTCGGCGCCATCCATGGCTCCTCGACAGTTATCTCCGTTCCTGCGTCCCGTGCTGCGGCGCCTGACCGGTTTCGTGCTTATCCCGTTGCTGATGGCCGCCCTGCTTGCCGCCGCACCAACCCCCGCCCAGGCCGCCAGTGGCGGCCGCATCGGCGGCGGCAGTTTTCGTTCGGCTCCCTCGGCGCCCCGTAACTACGGCGGTGGTGGTGGCGGCGCCTATCGCGGTGGTTATCGCGGTGGCTACGGCGGTGGTGGTGGTTATTACGGGGGCGGCGGTTACTACGGCGGTGGTGGTTACTACGGCGGCGGCGGTTTTGGTGTGCCGTTCGTGGTGCCGATGTTCGGATTCGGCGGAGGGCTGCTCGGCCTGCTGGTGTTGATGGCCGTGGTGGGCGCCCTGCTCAACGGCCTGCGCAACTCCGGTGGCAGCCTTTCCGGTTCGGATTCCGCCGGCAGCCTCGGAGGTTCCATCGATGGCCCCGTGGCGATCGCCGAGGTTCAGGTGGGTCTGCTGGCCTCTGCTCGTGAACTCCAGGCCGATCTGCGTCGCATGGCCGCCACGGCGGACACCAGTACCACGGCCGGCTTGCAGCGGGTTCTGCAGGAAACCAGCCTCTCCCTGCTGCGCAACCCCGAACTCTGGGTCTACGCCAACGGCGAGGTGGGTCAGGTTCCCTTTGCCAGTGCCGAGTCCGCCTTCAACCGCCTCGCCGTACGGGAGCGCAGCAAGCTTGAGCGGGAGATCACCACCAATGTGGCCGGAACGCGTAGTTCCGCTTCCACAGCGGTGGCTGCCGGCAGCAGTGACGCCGCGAGTGATTACATCGCGGTCACCCTGCTGATCGCTAGCCGTCGTTCCCTCGACATCAAGGGCACGGACACGGCCGAGGCGCTTCGCGAAACCTTGCAGCGCCTTGGTTCGGTGGGTGTCGAGGATCTCCTCGCCCTCGAGGTGATCTGGCAACCCGAGGGGGTTGGCGAGGTGCTCACCGCCGACCAGTTGCTGGGGGCCTATCCCGAACTTCAGCATCTCTGAATCGCGCCGGGCCTCCCCTGGTAGCCCACTCCTTCCCGCAGTCGTCCCTGTGATTGCTGCGGGTATCACCATCCCGCGCTCGGACGCCCATGGTTCGGAGCGCCAGTTCACAACACTGGGTGAACACTCCGTGCTTCTCCAGGCCATGGAACGTTACGAGCAAGGTCTCCTGCCCCGTTCCATGCGCCTTTGGGTGAGCAGCGTTCCCAAGCTCGACCAGCAGCCTGGATTAGCCCTTTATCGGCCCTATGGCTGGTGACCCAAGGATGCGCAGGGCCGCCATCGCTGCTCCATAGCCGTTGTCGATGTTCACCACAGTGAGTCCCGGCGCGCAGCTCGCGAGCATGCCCTGCAGGGCCGCCTGCCCACCGGCGCTCACCCCATAACCCACCGACACCGGCACTCCGATCACCGGTTGGGGCAACAGGCCGGCCAGCACGGTGGGTAGGGCGCCCTCCATACCAGCACAGGCGATCAGCAGCGGAGCCCGCCTGAGGCGATCCAGCTGGCCGAGTAGGCGATGCAGCCCCGCTACGCCCACATCGAGCACCAGATCGCTGGCGATCCCGTGGCAGGCCAGGGCCAGGCTGGCTTCGCTCGCCACGCTCAGGTCGCTGCTGCCCCCGGCCACGATCGCCACCGCTGCCCGTTCGGGATCAGCCTGGGGCAATGGGGCTGAGCAGATGCAGCGGCCGTCCCGGTGATACCGCCAGGTCGTGGGGTCATGCCCCCTGGCGGCCAGGCCCGTGAGTACCGCCTCGGCCTTGGAGTGAACCAGCCGGGTCGCCAGGCCGACCTGGCCGGCCTGATGCAAACCCTCCAAGGCCGCCGCGATCTGCCCGGCACTTTTGTGTTCGCCCCAGATCGCCTCCACCATTCCCAGCCGGCTGCGGCGCTCCAGATCGAGGCGGAGGTCGAGGCGGGGCTCAGTGGGTTCCGGGGGTGGGGTCATGGCCGCTGCAACAGGGCCACCGCATGGCAAGCGATGCCCTCTTCCCGCCCGGTGGCATCGAGACGCTCATTGGTGGTGGCCTTCACCCCCACCCGATCGGGCTCCACCCCCAGCCGCTCGGCAATGGCCGCCTGCATTGCCGCGACGTGGGGCCGAAGTTTCGGCCGCTCCGCCACCACCACCGCATCCACGTTCACCACATCCCAGCCCCGTTCGCGGATCAGCTCCATCACCCGCTCCAGCAGCTCCAGGCTGTCGGCCCCCTTCCAGCGGGGATCCTCCGGGGGGAAGTAGCGGCCGATGTCGCCGAGGCCCAGGGCCCCCAGCAGGGCATCCATGAGGGCGTGCACCAGCACGTCGGCATCGCTGTGGCCATCGAGGCCCAGCCCGGCCGGATGCTCCAGCCGCTGCCCCCCCAGGATCAGGGGCCGACCGCTTACCAGGCGGTGGATGTCATAGCCGTTGCCGATCCGCAGCTGCATGCCGTCCTCCCGTTGGGCGTCCGATGCTGGTTCAGTCTTCCAGCCTGGGCGCTCCGCCTCCTGCGGTTGGCTGCTAGCTGCGGCCGCGGATCCCTGCTCCTGGAGCCAGCGGGCATGGAGATCGGGCCGCCGCTGGAGGGTGCGCTCCTGCTGCTGCTCAGATCGCCAGCGGGCAATCGCGCCGTGGTCGCCGCTGCGCAGGATGGCGGGCACCGCCATGCCGCGGAACTCGGCAGGGCGCGTGTAGTGGGGGTGCTCCAACAGCAGGCTGCTGTGGCTCTCCTCCTCCAGGGAGGCGGCGGTGCCCACCGTGCCCGGTAGAAGTCGCACCACCCCATTGATGATCGTGGCGGCGGGCAGTTCGCCGCCGGTGAGCACGAAGTCGCCCACCGACACCTCCTCATCGGCCAAGCTACGGATTCGCTCGTCAAAGCCCTCGTAGTGGCCGCAGAGCAGCACCAGCTGGTCGTAGCCATCGGCCCAGCGCTGCAGATCCGACTGGTGCAGTGGCCGGCCTTGCGGGCTCATCAGCAGCACCCGGCGTTGGCCCTGGCGGGGAATGGCCTCGAAGGCGGAGAACACCGGCTCCGGTTTGAGCACCATGCCCGCCCCGCCGCCGTAGGGCTCATCGTCCACCTTCCGGTAACGGTCTGTGGCGTGGTCGCGGGGATTGTGCAGGTGCAGCTGCGCGATGCCGGCCGTGAAGGACCGGCCGATCACCCCGAGGCTGAGCAGGGGGGCGAAGGCCTCGGGGGCCAGGCTCACCACATCCAGACGCATCACGGCGCGGGGCGGCTGACGCGGCGGATCTCGGAGCTGAAGCTGGCCCGGGCGGGGTGGCCGTCTCGGCCGCGCTCCACGCTGCTCCGCAGGCGCAGATTGGGCTTGGTGAACCAGATCCGCTCCCGCACCACGGTGTCGGTTCCGGTCTGGGTGAGCTCCAGGCTGCCGTCGCTCCAGAGTTGCCAGGTGCCATGGCTGAGCGCTTTGCCGGCCTGATCCTGGCGCTCAAACCCGCCCCCCGCCTTGAAGTGCAAGCGCTGCGGAGTGCCGGCTCGGTTATCGAGCTCCGGGGGGGTCACCTGTAAAGCCCCCGGTTCGTGCGGTTCCCCCGGCTCTAGATAGACCACGAGCAGGGAACCGCGGGTACTGTCGTGCCACTGTTCCTGGGGTTCGGGTGCCGTCGGGCCGTGATCGTCGCCGCCAAAGGGCCCCTGGCTCGCTGGCCCCGCCGATGCCTCCAGCTCGGCCCCGGTAGGAGGATTCGGGTGGGCGTCGTCATCCCTGCCTTCCTGCAGCTGGAAGCGGCTTCGCACCGTGAGCCACTCGCCGTCACAGAGGCGTAGGAAACTGGCCAGGTCGGAGGGGGGAAACTCGCTCAAGCAGATCGCCATGCACCAGCCCATCCTCTCAGCCGCCCTTCTCCGATGCATCGCTCAGCCGTCTCGCCTGGGGCCCCTGTCTGGGCCAGCGAAACAATGCTGGGCTCGTCAGTCGCCTGTGTAGCCCAGTTCGGCCAGGCGGGAGGCACTGCGCCGCCAGTGCGGCACCACCTTCACAAAGAGTTCCAGGTAAACGGGCCCGTCGAACACCTTCTGCATCTGCAGCCGGGCGCCCTTTCCGATCTCGCGCAGCATGCTGCCGCCCTTGCCGATCAGGATCGCCTTCTGGCTGCTGCGTTCCACGACCACCGTTGCCAGCACGGCCGTGCGGGGCCCATCCTCCACAATCCGCTCCACCCGCACCGCCACCGAATGGGGCACCTCCTCCCGGGTGTGGTGCAGCACCTGCTCCCGGATCAGCTCGGCCAGAAGCAACTGTTCCGGCTGATCGCTCACGGCATCGGCCGGATAGAGGTGGGGCCCGGCGGGCAGGTCGGCCGCCAGGCTCTGCACCAGCTCGGCGGTTCCTTCCCCGGTGAGGGCACTCACCGGATGGAGGGGCCAGGGGAGACCGGATTCGCCTTCGCCGCCGGCCAGCAGCTCCCGGTAGGAGTCCGCCAGCTCGATAGCCCGGCCGGCTTCCACCAGATCGTGCTTGTTGAGGGCCAGATGCACCGGCAGGTTGCCCTGGCGCAGCAGCTCCACGATGTAGGCGTCGCCCCGTCCCGCTGGCTGGTTGCCATCCACCAGCAACAGCACCACATCCACCTCGCCGATCGCACCGCGGGCGCTCTGCACCAGGCGCTCGCCCAGCAGGTGGTGGGGCTTGTGGATGCCGGGTGTGTCCAGCAACACCAACTGGGCCGAGGGCGTGGTGAGAATCGCCCTCAGCCGGTTGCGTGTGGTCTGGGCCACGGGAGAGGTGATGGCCACCTTTTCCCCCACCAGCTGGTTGAGCAGGGTGGACTTGCCCACATTGGGGCGACCAATCAGGGCAACGAAGCCGGATCGGAACCCAGCGGGACTGGCCGGCAGGGCCTGGGGAATCTCCATACAGCAAGCCTGGCAGCAAGCGCTCCCCCGTGGGACCATCGCCTGACGGCCGGTGCCGCCGCTTCATAGGCTGGCAACCTATCCGCTGGGATCCAGCCGCATGACTGCCGAGTCCGGAGCCTCCGTTCCCACGTTCCCCCAGGCGATGGAGCGAGCCGCCCAGTGGCTTGCCCTCTGGGAGGCCGGCGAGCTAAGCGATGAAGTGCTTGCCGATCAGGTGGCCCACCTGGTGAGCAGCCGTGATGGTGCGCGTGGTTTCTTTGTGGTGAGCCTCAGCAGCGACAGCGCCCTGATGGATCGCCCCCCCGAGCCTATGGTGCTGCAGCTGCGGCAGGCGGGCGAGGGGGTGGTGGATCTCACGGTCCGCAATCTGGCGATGTCCACGGCCATGGCGCTGCACCATCAGCGCAGCGGTGATGCCACTCAGCAGGCCCGATCGGAACGGGTGAGGGACCGGAGCACCGAGCTGTTGCGCCAGCTTGATCCGAATCCGGTCAAGGAGCGGCTGGAGATTCTGCTGCAGGCTGCCGCCCAAGCCAGCGGCCCCGATCTCGACTTTCTCGATCGCTGGGGGTACGACCCCGAACAGCGCCGGGCGATCAGCGAGGCAGTGCTGGCGGTGGCTGAGTAGCCGGTTGTGCCGGCGTCAGCTCCCCCGCCAGAGCGGGGGATTGTTGATCACGGGCGGGTTCGGGGGGGACCAGCCTGGGGCTGGGCCGGACCCGGTCGGGAGCCACTCCCAACCTGGGTTCGCTGCGGGGCCCCGAGGTACAACAGACCAGGTGGGAACGGTGCGGCTCCCTGGCATGGAACCCTCCACCACTGATGAGTTAGCCGACCAGCCTGGCCTGTTTGCCGCTCCAGCCCCCAGCGTCTCGCCCGACCAAGCCGGGAGAGCCACGGCGCACACCAGGCCGAGGGCGAAGCCGCAGCCTTGCCGGAGCGGGGTGTTCACGGGAATCGACGCCATGCTGCTCAGGGGATGCTGACTCCAGTCGCTGACCCTGGGGAGACAGCGCTACTAGCGGATGGAGCAGCTGCCGGCGGGGGTGGTGCCGCCACCTCGGGGACCGGTGCGGCGGCCACGGGGGCCGGTGCGGCAGCCACGGGGGGTGGGCTTGGGGCGACTGCGGGTTCAGCGGCCGCGGGCCGGCTGTTTATTGCCACGGGGGCTTGGATCGGCGCGGCGGTGCTGGTTTGGGTAGGGGCAGGCTGAGGCTCGCGGGGCGCCTCGGGCAGGGGCTCGAGATGGACCACCGCAGCGGTGACGCCGGTCTGACCCGAGGTGGACTGGCGTGACGACCATTGGCGGATTTCATCCACCACGACCGGGTTATCGGGTTTGGTGAGGATATCGACGCTGCCATCCGGTTGCATTGCCAGGGGCACTGGGGTTGACTGGCGAACCCGGAGCGAGGGCACGTGGACCACCCTGGCTGCCGTGACGCTGGTAGAACCGCCCTTACTGGTGGCCAGTCCGTGGAGGGCTCGTCGCATCGGTTCCCTCCAGGCCCCGGGCAGGGGGGCGAGGGGATCACCGCTCCTTTGCCAGCGGGCCCGTTCAGCCATGGCCAGGGGCGGCATTGCGGCCGTGTTGAGATCGCTCAGGCCGAGGCTGCCTCCGAGCAGTTCAGCCCTATTGAAAGTCTGGAGCAGGGGATTAGGCCAGTTCGCTGTGGTGGATCGGTCGAGGGGGAGGGGGCCACGACGCAATTCAGGTTCACCAGGGCCTGAAGCTGCGGTTGGAGTAACGGGGGGATTGGTTGTACGCCGGGGAATCAGCGTGTGGGAAGGATCGGTCGGCGCGAAGCCGGCCAGGCCTGCTTCGCTCAGGAAGCCTGATCGGTCGGAGGGATTCAGGGTCGACTGACTGGCGCTTCCGAGGAGCAAGCCAGTGGCTTTCAGCTTGCTAGTGGCAGTTGTCTGAACATCAGGGCGCTGGCTCTGCGGGATCTCTCCCCGGGGTGAGGGGCGAACCGCGGCTTCGGCGATTTCCCGTTGCTCCCGAATCTGAGCCTGCCAGCGATCATGGACATCTAAGGCAAGCAGGGGTAGCCAGATGGACTGGCTCAACAGCGCCCAGGCTAGGGCGTGGTTTGGGGCGGAAAGGCGGGAATGGCGATTCATCTTGCTGGGAAGAAGGAGGAAAGGAATTCAGTTTCGCTTCGAAGAATTTATGTCAATTGTTGTTTCTGTTCCAGTTGTTGTAAAAATACCAAGTATTAACCAGATTAGCTGCGCTGCTTGCGGCACCGATTGGCACAGCTAGATCAGAGAAAAATTCCAAAACTTTTCCATAAGCGCTAGTTTTCACGATAACAGTATCGCCATTGCGAAGGGCCGGATTTTTGGCGGAAAGATTGGTGGTGTCGTTGTAGCTAAACGTCTGACGCAATACCTTGCCATCGCGGTTGAAACGGATCAAATCAACTTTATCTTTGTTCGCCCGCCAGCGTACCGGTCCGCCGGCACGGAAAATTGCTTCCACCAGAGGCGTGTTAGCGGGAAGACTCAGGGAGCCAGGTGATTTCACTTCGCCCAACACCGTCACATTGATAGCCGTGGGCGCCAGGTTCGAAGCTCCGATCTCGCGGATTTCAGCAGGCAACTCCCTGGTGAAGCCGATGATCAGGGTGTCACCATCAAATAGCACTGGGTTTTGGAGTTGGTTTCCATTGAGTAACACCTGGCTGATGTCTAGGGTGGCCTGTTTCTGGAGTCCATCCATACCGGCCTGACGCCGGAGGATCACATTGCGGATATCGGAGTTCACCGTGACCCCGCCGGCCTGCTGAATGGCTGAAACAGGGGTGGAGAAAGGGGCCAAGGGATACAGGCCGGGTTTTTCCACTTCACCGATGATCGAAACCTTCACCGGACGGGGGGTGACCAGGGTGAGAAAGAGCTGTGGACGATTCAACTGCTTGCCATAAAGGCTGGTCAACCAGCGGCTGGCCTGTCCGATTGTGAGCCCGGTGAGCTGAACCGAACCCAGCAAGGGAAGGCTGCTGGTGCCATCCGGCAGGATACCGAAGGCTCCACCGATCTCTTTCGCCGCTGGATCGAGGAAGGTGAGTTGTAGGCCATCGCCAGGACCGAGCACGTAGAGATCGGCATACACCTGGCTAATGCTGAGACGAGCCGGTCCCGTGGGAGTCAGATTGGCGGATCCCCTGGCTAGGACAGGGTGGAATGGGGCGAGATCTCTGCTTAGGGAAGGTTCAGGTTTGGAGCCAGCCCGGGCCAGTTCAGCCGATGGGCTGCAGACCATCAATGCCACTGCAAGGGCTCCCTTCAACCGGATGCGCTGGCGGCTCCGCGGCCAAGAGCCCAGGAGCATGGGCCAAGTCAGGCTGTGCCTTGGTTGCAGGTTTCGCCTGAAGTCGGGAACAGGCACGCGCGAATTCGAAACCGTCATCACATCCTAACCGGATTCCTCTGGCTGTGGTGGGCCCAGGGTGCCAGAACGTGAACGGCTCTTCGTGGGTTCCAAAACGGAGAAGGGGCTTAGGATCGGAAACCTACTTGCCCTACCCGACGTGACGATTACGGGCGCCTCCCGCCAACCCCTCCCCGGTGGTAACCAGCCCGGCGCAGCAGAGATTTTGATGGCTGGAGCCCAGCCCGCTGCCCGGTTTCAGGGATCTGATTTCGGGCTCTCACCATCTCCCCTAGCCCCTGCCGAGGGGGCCGGAGGAGGGGGTGTCAAGGGATTGATCAGGACGATCAAGCGACGCCAGGGTGTCTTCGTTTTCACCTTTTCCTTGGTCACCGGGGCGCTGGCGCTCAACACGCTGCGCCAGAGGATTTTTTCGCCTGTGTACGAGGGTGGATTTCAGATCCAGATCAGCAACCCCTTTGAAACGGCGATTGCTGGAGGTGGTGAAAACAAGCTTGAAAGCATTGCTCGGCAAGAGGCTAAAAATGATGTTCCTAGCCTGATTGTGCTGATGAGATCCCCCCTCTTGGTTAAGCCGGTGGCGGATCGGATGGGAGTTTCAATGAACGACTTGATTTCCAACCTTTCGATCGCTCCTGCCGGCAACGTCGACCAAGTTCTTGGTGTCAATCTGCGTTGGCGAGACCCAGCAAAGGGTCGTTTGATCTTAAATGAATTATCTAAAGATTATACAAAATTTTCCAAGGCGCAGCGCGAGGCTGCCCTGAATTCTGGCGTGGATTTTCTTGAACAGCAAGCTCCAGGGTTACGCAATAATGTAACAAAACTAGAGTCACAGCTTCGCGATTTCCGTCAAAAGTACAATGTTTTAGATCCGAGTGGTCTTGCTGACAAAATCGTGTCAAATCGAGACGAATTGGTAACGAAGTCCATGGCTCTGCAAGTTGAGCACAACGAGCTGGAAAGCAAGTTGGCCTCCGTCCAATCCGGACGCCTGAACTGGACGCCCAGTGGAGCGCCGACGCCGATTCAGCAATTGGGCCGTCAAGGTACGGTGATTCCTGGAAGGAGTGACGCAAACGCCAATAGGGAAAATGGCGCAGGACAAACAACTCCTAATGAGACACTTGATGATTTTGAACAGAAGCTCGCTAATGCTCGAGCCGTTTATAAGGACGATTCCCCAATCGTTCAATCGATACTGGCCCAACGTGACGCCATTCTCCCAGTTGTTCGAAAGCAGGCTACCGACGCAATAAAGGCTCAGTTGTTTGCCAACGAATCCCAGCAAGATGAGCTTAATAGACAAATTATGTTATTGAATGAGAACTTCCGGAGCAGTCCTGCTCTGATAAAAAAATACGAAGATTTAGCTGCAAATCTAAAATCTGCCCGCGAAAATTATTCTAGTTTTTTGGTTGCGCGCGACAATTATCGTCTTCTGCGAGCACGGTCCACCTCCCCTTGGCAGGTGATTGCCCCGGCGGAGTTTGGCGATGTTCCGGTCGAACCGAATCTGCAGAGTAACCTGCTACGCGCTTTAATGTTAGGTCTTATTTCTGGCCTAGGCGCTGCGATCCTGCGCGAGCGAACCGACAACGTATTCCACACCCCGATGGAAACCGAACGGGAACTGCAGCTCCCTGTTCTGGGTTTAATCCCTTACCTTCCTCTTGAGCCTGGGGTGGAAATCTCCACCAGCATTGCCAAGATGAGCGCCAGTGAACGCTTTGCCATCAAGGAATCCTTGCGCAGCTTGTTCACCACATTCCGTCTGCTTCGCGCCGATCGGGACATTCGCCTTATCGCCGTGACTTCATCGACCCAAGGCGAAGGTAAATCGACAGCAGTCTCTATTTTTGCGCGCACCCTTGCCGACCTTGGCCTCAAAGTTCTAGTGGTGGATGCTGACATGCGTCTACCAATGCAGACCCGCTATCTTGGTTTGGCTCAAGGTGAAGGCTTCTCAACTCTACTCACTGATTCTTCGGTGCCATTGAAGTCATTGATTCAACCGATTCAGGATAATCTTGACATCCTGCCCGCAGGTCCTAAGCCGCCCGACCCGGCAAAATTGTTGAATTCATCCCGCGCCCAAGAAATTGTAAACGACATTCGTGATCTCACCGAATACGACATGGTCTTGTTTGATGCTCCACCCTGTTTGATGCTCGCTGATCCCATCCTTTTGGGCGAGAAACTGGATGGAATTTTGTTCCTTGTAGGACTTGGCAAGGTCAGTCGTGAATTGGCTCCACAGGCCTGTCGCCGTATTAAGGCGACCGGTGTTGATGTATTGGGTCTGATCTGTAATCAAGTGAACTTCCCAAGCCGCCTTAATGATTATGGTTATGAATATGGTTATTACTATCATTACGCCTATGCCAATGCCAGCGGTTACTCTTCAACCTATGGTAAATACGGCAAAGGTTTAGGACGTTACGCTCGCGGTGTTGGCAGCTATGTGCGCCGATATCGCGATTCCTATCTTACCGACCGCTATATCCGGGATGGTAGTGGCGCTGCTGTTCAGCGTTACCACGATGAGGGGGTCTCGCGCGAGTTGCGCCAGTCGAAGTTGAATTCCGGAAACGGTTCGGATCCAGTCAATGGCACCGACCCACGAGATCAAGCTGACCATTCTGATCGATCGAATCGGCCGGATGGCGGATCTAATAATCCGCCTACAAGTGGTGGAGGTGGCTGGTTGAAGAAGCTTCCCTTCCGTCGCTGAGTCTGTCTCCAAATCTCACCTCCCGAGCCCAACCCTCTTTCAGGGATGGGCTTAGATTAGTTTTAACAGTTGTTCAAGTGTATCCAAGTCGCTGAAGATCGGAGAGGCGGATGGATGGCAAAGTCGCACTCGGTCCAAGGCCGTGAGCACATCAACTCCCTGACGCCGGGCCAGCACTCCAACGGCCACCAAGGGTGAACGCTCCCGTCCAGCAAAACAATGCAGATAGGTGGCTGGCTGCGATTCAATCAATGCCTCAACCTGCAGCAGGGCCTTCGCGAGTTGCTCAGGTTTCATTGATTCCTGGCGCCGATGGTCCGGGAGCGATACACGCTCGCATAGCCACGAATTGGGAGCTGTCGTTAAGATCTCTTCTTCGGGATAACAACAGCTGAATCGGCTTCTGAATCCTGCTTGCTCCAACTGCAGCCACTGCTCAGCTGTCTTGGGCATCGGACCGATCGCAAATTTGCCACTCTCGATCCAGCTGTAGATCAGCGGCCGGCTCTCCTGGGGAATTGTTTGCCGGTCAGGTTGAGTGGCTTGTCTTAAGAGACGATCAAGTAGACCCATGACACCTTGTTGGGAGAATATGTTTTCTGCTTCAAGTGTGATGATGGGTCACCGACTTGTTCGATTCTGATTGCAGGGTAGATCGAAGCAGCCCGAGTATGCGTAGCCACGTTGATCTATTGATCGGTGTAGTCGATTTATTTGTATTTTTGGCTTGAACCAGAATGCATTCATAATTTCGATTCGACTGCAGACCAGCGATTGATCTGAGTCTACTCCATCTGGATTGACTGGCTTGGTCGACTAGCGCCGTAAGTTGTTCTCCTGTGATACCAAAAGCCTCGGACGTTTGACTCTCTTGCACAAGGCAGGTTTGGAGTGCTGGTTGGTTTGCAACAAGGCCAATGGCAGAGGGTGGGGGGCCTGCTGACAATTGTCTTTGTTTGAGCTGCAACTCAGGGTGCAATGTTGCTAGGAATGCAGACTGGAAGTTAAGCCGTTTGCGTGCGCTGCCCCTCATCAGTCTGAGCTCCAGTCCTTCGTTTAAAGAATATCCGATTACGGCTGATGTGGCGAGATCTGCATTGCGTTTGGCTGCCAATGGCTTGAGTGGAGTTGCAGGGATGCTGGCACCATTCAACGCCTTTGTTATCGCTTGTTGATCGAGTGGTCGGGCCACGGGCCAGCGTGGCCAGATCAATGCTTTGGTGGCGGCAACGGAAGCTATCACCGCCAAGATGGAATAAATCGCACGAAGTTGCGTCGTGCTAACGATCCGATCATTCATGATGGGATGTATGCTCATGAATGACTGCAGGCAGTGGGGCTAGCTCTCGCTCCAAAAGTCGCATGTAGAGGATACCGAATACGAAAACGGCGATGCCCGAAAAAATTAATGATCCAATGTCGTCATGAAAGAAGCGAAACAATCCGCTGCCTTTGCCATTGCCATTGGCTACGCAGAGGGCCAAGATAGCGATTCGAATTGTGTTGCTTGCAAGGCCGATCAGCGGAGCAAGGGTGAAAACTAGGATTCGGCTGAGTAACGATCGTAGTGGAAAAGCAAGAAGGAAGATCACGGCGATGCAGATTACTTGTGCAATCATGTCAACACCATTGCATGCCGGCAAGACTTCAACTCCTCCAGTCGGCATAAGAACGGATTTGTTGCGTACTATATTGTCGAAACCAAGGATGCTAAGCCAGAAGCTACTCAGGTGTGCGGTCAAAACACTCAATGGACCTTCTGGAATCAGCTTCATAACCACGTTGAAGGCTGGAAGCATCAGCAAACAGAGAAGTGAGTCACGAAATCGTCCAATCCCTTTGATTGGCTCACATAGCATTGCTAACGCAATGCAACTAATTAGAGGAAGAAAGAAAATAACTCCATCCCAATGCAGGATAATAGCTGTGCGTGCGATTACCCAGCTCAAAAGGGTAGCTCCAGCAACCAAACCGGGCCATTGAGGGTTGGGGTCGAGGGTTTCTAGCTGGTCTTCTAAGCAGATCAGAGCCCCTCCCCAGATCAGGGCTGCAAACACCGTGATGTGTTCATCTTGGCTGCTTTGGAAGGCTGCCAAATTTTGAGTGGCCACCGCCGCTGTCAGCAAAAGCCATAAATTGCGAGGTGTGGCCGGTGGTATGGCCGGAATTTTGGCCTTGAGGCCGGGCGGAATATGGTTGAACAGTTGAATCATGGAGCAGTGGGTAGCTTGGGGGAAGCTAGGTGAGTGGTATCTGGTGCTAGTCCGTTACCAGTGGCTGGATCGGTTGTTGGTTGCGGTTGTTTATCTTTGTTGTATTCAGGAACCAGCCTCGACAAGGCCAGTACTGTAGCCTGCTCATCCCATTGATCTAAGGCCTGTTCTAAGGCCTCAACCATGGGCTTTAGATCTGAACTACTATGGTTGGGTTCCTTGGCTTTTCGAATTAGGGGGTGTTGGGTGGCTTCATCGCGAGCGCTGATCAGAAGTTCTTCGTAGAGTTTTTCGCCTGGCCGCAAACCTGTGAACTCAATAGCAATGTCACCATTGGGATTCTGTTCATCTCTGACACGAAGACCTGAAAGTTCAATCATCTGGCGTGCCAATTCAGCGATTCTTACCGGTTCTCCCATATCCAGCAGAAAGAGTTCGCCGCCCCGGGCCATGCCGGTTGCTTGGAGCACCAGCTGCACGGCTTCGGGGATCGTCATGAAGTAGCGCGTGATCGCTTGGTGAGTCACCGTAATGGGCCCTCCTTTGGAGATCTGTTCATGGAAGAGGGGGATCACTGATCCTGATGATCCAAGAACGTTTCCGAATCGCACCATCGCCATCACTGGTTGCCGGCCAGCAGCATCTGCGGCCGCTGCCTGAATCAGCAGCTCACAGACCCGCTTACTGGCTCCCATGGCATTCGTTGGCCTGACTGCTTTATCTGTGGAAATTAGCGTGAGACGCTCAATGCCAGCCTCAATAGCAGCGTGAATCACCGATTTGGTGGCGCGGAGATTATTTGAAATACCGGCGCAGAGATTGGCTTCAACCAAAGGCACATGCTTGTATGCAGCGGCGTGGAAAATGGTTTGTACTCCATGCTCGCGACAAATGAATGTTAACCTATTTGCATCGGATGCGTCGCCTAGGATCGGTCTAATTTCGATTTCTGCTTTCTGAGAGCTGAGCTCCTTATCAATGTTGTAGAGAGCGTATTCATTCAAGTCCAGCAACAGTAGCTTTAAGGCTCCGAGTGCGAGGATTTGTCGGCATAATTCACTGCCGATCGAGCCACCAGCCCCGGTCACGAGTACGCATTTTCCTTTCACGCTTTCCTTGAGGAGATCGGAGTGGGGTTTGCTGGGTTCCCGACCCAAGAGATCTTCAATGAGCACCGGTTGGATGTCGCTCACGATTCGTTGGCCGTTGGCCAACTGTGCAAGGGAAGGGATGGAGAGCACCTCCAAACCCAGATGGCTGAGTTGGTCGACCAAAAGTCTTTTACGCTCCCTAGATAGAGAGGGCATGGCGAGTAGAACTTTGTTCAGAGCATGATTCTTTATCAGGGCATGGAGATTGGTTGGACTGTGGATCTTGAGATTCTGGAGTGTTCTTCCATGAAGCTGGGTGTTGTCGTCGAGGAATCCGATAATGCAAAAACGACGATCACTGCGAATGGCATTAAATAGATTCATGCCTGAATGGCCTGCCCCATAAATTAGGGTTGCATCCGTTTTATCGGCATCAATTTGTTTTCTGCTTTTGCGCTCCAAGTGGCTAACCAACACGTCCCTCAGGACGATGCGGCTGCCGATCGCCCCCCCCGAAAACAACAACAGATACAGAACCCAGAACGAACGGGGTGGCTGGGCGCCGCCCAGAAGTGTGTTCGCCATCAAGAGGACAAGTACCATCACCACGCCACGGGGGATCAAGCCGTAAAGCGAATGGCTACCTGCGTAGCGGGTGAGTCCCCGGTACCAACCCGAGAACAGCAGCACGGGGAGCCCGCTTGCCAAAGCAAGCCAAGGTAGCCAACGCACGGAGGCCACTGTGGTGGTTAGGGTTTCTTTCTCGTGCAGGCGGAGGGCGAAGGCTCCGTAAAACGCTGCCAAGATCAGAAGACCGTCAAAGGTCAACAGATACGTGCGGCGGATCATGACGGAATCGGAAAGCCCTGACCTGAGCCAGCGACGCCGTCGAGGTTCCTTGCCGAGGGGTGTTTCCGAAGAACGTGCAGTGTGCCTCGGTGGGGAATGGTTGGGTGAGGTCAGCTTTGAATCCATTTTGCTGTTCTCGGTCTCGGGCGATGGGGGCAAAATGCTGTTAGCGCTCACTAGGTCTTCAGATCCTTCGAAATTACCTTGTCAGAGACATTATTGCTATTAATTTGAGGGAGCTCTTGATTTAGCCTGCATAGTAAATTAATTTGTCTAGAAGTGCATCGACAGCAATAATCGCCTACTTGCATCACTTTACCCCGTTTTCGCCTCATCCTTAAAGGCTACGGCTTTATTGCGCTCCATCCACAGCGCCATGAGCATTTCCGCGCCAATCAGAGGCGTCAGAGCCGCAGCACCGCCGAATGGTCTTGCCAGCGCCAAGACCGCGGTGGCGCTTCCGTAGACAAGACTCACCTTGGCATGGGGCCAGCCTCCCCTCTGCAACCTTTGGAACAGATGCAGGCGGTGGGCTTGGAAAACAGGCTGGCCGGCCCGCATCCGGCGGAGCACGCAGATCAGGGCATCTCCCAGCAGCGGGAAGCCCACAAGCAGCAGGGAAATGGCCTCCAACGAACCGGACTGCTGCAGCACCATGCCAGCAAAAACCGCACCGATCCAGGTGCTCCCCACATCACCCATGAACACCTTGGCCGGACTCCAGTTCCAGGCGAGGAAGCCCAATAGAGCCCCGGCCACAGGCCAAAGTCCAGCGGAGGCCATTAGCACGACTCCGCACAGAGCTACCAGACCGTCGAGTCCATCCATGAAGTTGGTGAAGTTGATCACCGCCGTGACGGCCACCAGCACCAACGGCAGGGTCCAGATCGGCAGCGGCACGGCCGCCATCATCACCAACACGCCCGCCGTGGCGAGCTGGGCCGCGTATCGCCATGCGGCAGGCAGGTCAAAGCGATCATCCAGCAGGCCAACCAGGGCTAGGGGGCAGCAGATCAGCGGGATCCAGGCGCTTACGCCTGTCCCGAGGGTGAGGCTAAACAGGCTGCCGACCAGCACGAACACGACACCGCCGCCCCGGGGGGTGGCAATTCGGTGGGAGCTGCGGGCGTTGGGCTGATCGAGCAGCCGCCTCCGCAGCCACGGGATCAGCCTCCACAGAAGTAGCCAAGTCACCAGCCCGGAGCCCACCGTTGTGATCAGCACGATGGGGGGGATCGGCTGCTGCAGCAGATTGGCCGCCGGCATCGTCATGACTCTCCCGGGGAGCGGGTGGGGGGATGCCAGGCCAGCGGGGCCACGGGAAACGGCTCCGGCTCGGTGCCCAGCAGGGAGTGGACGGGGGTGAAGCCAGCCAGGTTGGCCTCCATTCTCAGCACGGCCTCAAACCCCTTGGCCGAGATCGGTAGCAGGGGAGCGGCCAGCAGGTGGAAGATGCCCGGGGGCAGGGGAAGCAGTCGGCAATGCCCGGCCCGATCCTGGGGATCGCGCTGCCTGGCCGCCTGTTGCAGTCGTTGCAGCAGGGTGGTGTACGAGAGGGTCTCATCTCCGCCGATGGCGATTCGGAGGCTGGCCGTTTCCGCCGGGTCCCTGGCCGCGCCATCCGCCAGATGGAGGGCCGCCGCAGCCAATTGGCGCCCATGGATCGGTTGGCGCTGCCCGGTCTCAGCCGGCAGTGGCAGCAACGGTAGTCGGCGCATCATCTGCACTAGGCGGCTCAGATTCTGATCACCCCGGTCCCTGGCCTGCCCATAGATCAGGGTCGGCCGCAGAATGCGGCAGGGGATAGCGGCCTTTGCGCAGGTGGCCTCCAGGCTTTCTTCGGCGCGCAGCAGCCGCTCCACTAGGCGGCGATCCTCCCGGTTGGCGGCAAAGCGCTTGGTGATCACCGAGGACGAGGAGCAGGCCACGACCGCAGCAAGCGGCAGACGCCGCCCCTGGCCGCCAAGGGAATTGTGGAGGGTGGCTAGGAAGGGGGCCAGCAACCAGATTGGCGCGAAGCTCACCAGCAGCGCGTTCTCCGGGAGTGCTTCCGGGCTAGGTAGGGAGGCCCCGTTGAGATCGATGCTGAGAAAGCGATCCTCAAGCCAGCCCGGTGGGTGCCTCCTTCCAGCCACCACCACCGGCCTTCCGGCGGCCAGCTCAAGAAAGGCGGAACCTGTGGCGGTGGTGGCCCCGAACAGCAGGATGGGATGGCTGGTTTCCTTCATTGCTCGGATAAAATGGGTTCAAAACGGCTCATGATCCGCTGCCCGTAGCGCAGCAGAAACGGCACGGGCCAGAAGGCTCCGAAGGCCCGCCGGTAAGCCCGGCGCACCTCAGCCAGGCGGCGGCGGGTCTGCTGACCGCTCACGCCACCGTCGCCCATGTGAACCAGTTCGAGGTCGCTGCGGCACACCTCCAGGTCCAGATGGGTGGAGAGTTGCAGGAAGTAGTCCAGGTCTGCGGAAAGCCGGAAGCCCTCCGCGTAGTGATTCAGTTTGGCCCTGGCACCCGGGCCGAACAGGGTGGCCTGGTGGGGTGGCGTGGACCCGAGCAGCAGGGATCGGCGGTAAGAGCCACGCCATTGGAAGCTGGTGGCCCGGGCAGGTCTCGGTGGGACGTTGGGCGCCAGGCGGAAGTAACGCCCGCGGCAGACCAGAAGGTCGGGGATGGGGCCCCGCCGATTGCATTCCACCAGACAGGTTGCGGCCAGGTCCAGCACCCGGGGACCGGCCGCCCAGTCGTCGCTGCCCCAAAACAGGAGCCAGTCGCTGGGTCCCGCCAGCGCGAATCCCTGATTCATGGCGCCGAAGATGCCGGGGCTCTGGGCGTTCTGCTCCAACCAACGAAAGCGCCGGTCGACAAGGCAGAGAGTATCGAGCCAGGCCCGGTGCTCGGCGCCGCTGCCCCCGTCGATGATCGTGACCTGCCAGCTGACCTCTGTCTGGGCCTTTAGAGAGTCCACCAGCCGTGCCAGCAGCCGGTAGGAATCGAGGGTGGGCACGATCAGATGGATGGGGAAGTGGCCGGCTGGCGCTGCGGATGCCCCGCTAGAAACGCTGGTCGACGCCGCACCCATCAGCCCCGCCTGCGGATGAGCACAGGGCCGAGCACCAGTACATCCATGCGGGTGCGCAGGAAGCAATCAAGCGCCTGGCCCGGGGTGCAGACGATCGGTTCGTTCTCATTGAATGAGGTGTTGAGCACCATTGGCACGCCGGTGTGGGCCGCGAAGGCGCGAATCAGGCGGTAGTAACGGCCATTCCCAGCCTCGCTGACGGTCTGGAGCCGGCCGGTGCCATCCACATGGGTCACCGCTGGAATCAAGGTCCGTTTCTCTTCCCGGATCGGGTACACCTGCATCATGAACGGCACGTCGCCGTCGCGTTCAAACCATTCCGGCACCGCTTCGCGCAACACCGAGGGCGCGAATGGGCGGAACGATTCGCGCCGCTTGATCTTCAGATTGAGGATGTCCTTCATGTCCGCCCGGCGCGGATCGCCGAGGATCGATCGGTGCCCAAGGGCCCTTGGTCCCCACTCCATCCGTCCGTCGAACCAGCCGATCACCAGTCCATCAGCGATGGCGGCGGCCACCTGGTCACATAGCTGGTCTTCGGCGGGCCGTTCGATCGTGCAGCTCGCCAGGGCTTCGGCGCGGGTCGGGTCGGCCAGGAGAGCTTCGATGACCGGAGCGCTGGCTTCGCTTCCCAGGTAGGCGTTGAGCATCGGTTGGCTGCGGGGGTTCCCCAGGCCATGCCAGACCTCGAGGGCCGCGCCAAGGGCCCCTCCAGCATCGCCGGCGGCCGCCTGCACATACACCTGTCGGAACGGTGTGGCCACCGTGACCTTGCCGTTGGCCACGGAATTGGCGCCGCAGCCCCCGGCGATGCAGAGGTTGTCGGTGGGATGGCGGCGATGCAGGGCGTTCAGCAGGTGGAAGAAGGCCTCCTCGTACATCACTTGGGCCGAACGGGCGATGTCCTTGTGGTGCTGCTCGAGGGGCTCATCCGGTCGGCGGGCAGGGCCCAGGAGGGTTTCCAGTGCCGGACTCCAGTGCTGGCCGACAGTCGGAATCCCGTTGCTCCACTGGTGGGGGAGGTTCTGGCCGGCGTGCTGGAACCAGCGCAGGTCGAGGCGGTAGGTGCCGTCCTGCTGGAGCCGCACGATGCGGCGCATTTCCTCCATTCGGGTCGGCTGGCCGTAGGGCGCCAGCCCCATCACCTTGTATTCATCCCCGTAGTGGGGGAACCCAAGGTATTGGGTGATGGCGGTGTAGAAGGCGCCGAGGGAGTGGGGGAACCAGATCTGGCCATCGATCGTCAGCTCGGTGCCGCTGCCGTAGCCCCAGGCGCCGCTGGAGAAATCGCCAAAGCCATCCACCGACACCACGGCGGCCTCGGGGTAGGGGGAGGCGTAGAAGGCAGACGCCAGGTGGGCACGGTGGTGCTCCACAAAATGGAGCTGGGCCCGGATCGACTGGCCGGGGAAGGCACTGGCGAGCTGCTCGGCCAGGCCGGCCCGTTCCCGCTTGTTGCGCCAGCGGGCCAGCAGGAAGCGGGGATCGGGGCGGGAGGCTGCTGTGTAAATCAGTTTGCGCAGCCGGTGGGCGCCCGGCAGGGAGTTGATGGCGATGTGATCGACCGCGCCGATCGTCACGCCCGCATCGGCCAGGCACCAGGCGATTGCTTCGGAGGGAAAGCCTGCCCAGTGCTTGATGCGGCGGAAGCGCTCTTCTTCCGCCGCAGCGATGATCTCGCCATCGCGAACCAGGGCCGCGGCGGCGTCGGCGTGAAAGGCGTTGATCCCGAGAATGAGGGTCATGGTTGGGGAAGATCGATCGCCAGGTGGTGGCGGAGCCAGCTCTCCAGAACCATGAGGTTCCAGCGGCGGTACCAGGGCCGCAGATCCAGGCCCGCCGGGGTGGAGGGTACCCGCAAAGCGAGGGGAGATTGTGGGTCGTCCAGCCAGAGCTGGAAGGGGAACCGGAATCCTTGTTTGGGTCGGTTTGTGAACCAAGCTGGCAATTCTGGAACGCAGGCCTGTAACAGCGCCTTGCCTGGGGCCAAACGAAGCGAGGGCACGATCGGGGCGATCTGACGCTGAAGCGTCGCGTCCACATAGGGAAGGCGCAGCTCCAGGGCGGTAGCCATTGCCATCACATCACTGTCCGGCAACAGTTGATTGCGGAGGTAGCGGCTGCCCTCCAGCCAGGCCACGGCCTCGGCCGGATCCAGCCCATCCGGTGGCGTTTTAGCGCCAGCTTCGCTGGAGATCCTTTGGTGCGAAGGCAGGCCCCAGTGCCGCATCAGCGCCGCGACCTCCGGGCTGGTGAACTGCCCCCGCAGGCAGCGGTGGGCGGCCTGCAGGGAAGGGGCGCCGCGGAGCAGTTCCGCCAGCCGTTGTCGCTTCTGGTTCTTCCCGCCCGGGCTCCGGCTGAGGGCGGCCGCCGCTAGGGGGCCGAGCGGTCCCAGGCGGCGCCGCCAGCGATGCAGCCGGGGAACCGTGCGGAAACTCGGATATCCCCCAAACAATTCATCTCCCCCCAGACCGGAGAGGGCCACCTTCAGCCCCCGCTCACTGGCCAGCCGGGAGACACACCAGGTGTTGAAGCCGTCGATGGAGGGCTGGTCCTGGCTGGAGAGAAACTCGGGGAGCCAGGAGCGGGCCTGGTCAGCGCGCAGGGTCAGGGGTGTGTGCTCCGCCCCGAACAGGGCCGCGATTTTCGCTGCCGGCTCGGACTCATCGAACCCCTCGCTACCGGGGTCGTCAAAGCCGATCGTGAACGTGTGGAGACCGCGGGGCGCCAGGGCCAGCAGGGCCGCCGAATCCAGGCCGGCACTGAGAAACAGGCCCACCGGCACATCGCTCACCATGTGGGCAGCCACGGAGTCCCGCAGGGCGGAGCGGGTCAGCTCAATGGCCGCCTCCCGGTCGTTGATGCGTGTGGGCTGGTCGGAGACCTGCCGGTTGTGCTTCACCAGCAGGCTCTCCGGCAGGGGCCACCAAGGCTCAATCCGGCTCGTGCCCGCCTGCCACTGGAGCCAGTGGCCGGCTTCCAGGCGCTTGACCCCGGCCACCAGGGTGGCGGGTTCGGGCACCGAGCCGCTGGCCAGGTAGGCGGCGATGGCCTCAGGGTCGGGTCGCCGAGGGATCCGATCGCAGGCTAGCAGGGCCCGCAGCTCCGAGGCAAAGGCAAGCTCCCCGGAGGAACCCTGCCAGAAGTAAAGGGGCTTGATCCCGTGGGGATCGCGAGCCAGCAGGGCGCTGCCGTCGCGGCTGTCCACCAGGCAGAAAGCATACATGCCGCGCAGATCGGCCAGGCCAGAGCGGCCACGCCGGGCCATCCAACGCAACAGCACCTCGGTGTCGCCACTGCCCCGAAACCGTTCGCCCTCGGCTTCCAACTGCTGGCGCAGGTTGGCGTGGTTGTAGATCTCGCCGTTGAACACCAGTTGCCAGCGGCCGCAGGGGGAGGCCATCGGCTGGTGGCCGCTGGAGGAGAGATCGAGGATGGCCAGACGAGTCTGGACCAGGCAGGTGGTGGCGTTCTGCCAGCTGCCTGCGTCGTCGGGGCCCCGGTGGACGATGGCGGGCCGCACCCGCTCGGCGAAGGAGCCCGGCTCGGCGCCGAGCAGGCCCGCGATGCCACACATCAGCGCGCCTCCTCGGGGATGGCCAGGTGAGGCCAGGTGGCCTTCAGCTGGCAGCGGAAGGTGGCACGAGCGGCGGCGGTGCTGGCGTGCTCCGAAACCCATTGGCTGGCACCATGGGCCAGATGATGTCTGAGTGGGCGGTTGGAGGCGATCGCGGCGATGGCCCTGGCCAGTGCCTTGGGATCGGCATCCACCAACTGGCCAGTGCTGCCTTCCCGCACATAATATTCGGGTCCACCGCAGCGGGTGCTAATCACGGGTGTCCCACAGGCCATCGCCTCAAGGGCCGCGATGCAGAGCCCTTCTTGGTGGGATGGGATCACGAAGACATCGAGGCTGCGAAGCAGTGGTGCCAGTTCCTTGGGCTCAAGCGGTGGATGGCAACGCACCCTGGACTCGATACCAAGCTGCTGCAGTCTGGGTTGCAGCAAAGTGAGGGTCTTCTCGCCGGCTAGGTGGAGCTCCACCGGGGCCCCTTGCTGAACAAGGAGCCGAACGGTCTCCAGCAGCAGGTTGATGTTCTTGCGCGGGTCGCCGTAGCGGCCCGCGAAGCCGATCCGCCAGGGGACCACAGCGTCGGGATTGGGGAAAAAGATGCCGCTCTGGACCGGCATCAGCAGCACAGCGTCCATGGGGCGCTGGGCGACCTCGGCCAGGGCATCGGCGGTGTAAGGGCTCAGGGCCAGGATTTTTCCCTCCGGCGCCCGCAGGACTTGCCGTTCCAGCTGGCGTAGCACCGGTCCGTTCAGACCGCGATCCAGGAGGCGGCGGGGCAGGCTGAAGCTCCGCACCCGGTTAGCGCGATCCGCTTCCCACGGTGTGGCCACCCAAGCCAGGAAGGGCAGGCCAAGACGGGCATAGGGCAGCGCGCAAAGGGGGTTGCCGGTCACCGAGAGGTGCAGCTGGCAGCTGGCGATTCGGTCGCGCCAGGCCCGGCGGGGCAGGTAGTGAGTGAATTCCAACTCCGGCAACCAGCTGCCCAGGGCATGGGCCTCATGGTTGCCATAGGCCCGTTGATCCAGTGCCCCTGGACGTCTGCCGCTGGCCACGGCGTACAGCGGCACGGAAAGGGCCGGATGCTGGCTCCAGGGGGCGTACCAGGCATACACCGGCTCGATGTCGAGCTCCTCAAGCAGGCCCGTGATGCAGCGGGTCATGGTGGGGACCCCACCATCGATCGGTTCGATCGTGCTGATCAGGGCCCTCAGCCTTGCGCCGCTCATCCCTTGAGGAAGTCGAACAGCTCGCGGTTCTCCCGCACCCAGCGGATCAGGTCGCGCACGCCATCGCTCACGCCAATCTGTGGCGCCCAGCCCATCAACTCGCGAGCCTTGCGGATGTCGCAGACGAACACGGGTTGGTCCCCGGGCCGGGTCGTCCCCGAGAGGGGGGTGAGGGTGATGTCCAGTTCCTCCTGCAGGAAGCCGAGCAGATCCCGCAGGCAGAGGGTGTTGGTTGGCCCTCCACCGATGTTGAAGGCCTGGCCACTCACTGTGCTGCGGTGGTTCCAGGCGGCCTCATAGGCCCGGGCCAGATCCTGCACATTGAGCACATCGCGCGTCTGCCAACCGTCGCCGTAGAGGGTGATCGGTTGACCCAAAAGGGCAGCGATGCTGAACCAGGCCACCCAGCCCTGATCTTCGATGCCGAACTGGCGGATGCCGTAGATGCAGGACTGGCGAAAGCTGCAGGTCTGCAGGTCGTAAATGCGGGCGTAATCGATCGTGTATTGGTCGGCCACCCCCTTGGAACAGCCGTAGGGCGAGTGGAAATCAAGGGGCTGGCTCTCGGGGACCCCGAGTGGCAGATCCGCAAAGCGATAGCCGTGTTCACCGAGGACCACGGGCACCGTTTCCATGCCGCCGTACACCTTGTTGGTGGAGGCGTAGAGCACGAAGGCCTCCGGCGCCCGCAGCCGCACGGACTCCATCACGTTGAAGCTGCCCAGCGCATTGATCTCGAAATCTTCCCGGGGGTTGGTGTAGGAGGTGGTCACGGCCACCTGGGCGGCCAGGTGCAGCACCATGTCGGGTTTGCGCTCGCTGATCACCGCGGCTAGGGGTTCGAAATCGCGGATGTCCACTTGATGGAAGTCAATCTCGGGGCGCTGCTCCAGCAGCCAGGCCAGGTTCTTTTCCGTTCCCCGACGGGACAGGTTGTCCACGATGCTCACGGTCCAGCCCCTGGAGGCGAAGTGGAGGGCGGCATTGGTGCCGATGAAACCGGCGCCGCCGGTGATCAGGATCGAAGCCATCAACCAGGACGGAGGGATTGGGGAAGAGACTTGGCGAGCGTAAACCGCTTTGTAGGCAATCCCTCTCTTATGTCCTGGAACCGGATGGTCAAGTGGGCTTTCCGGAAGCGGTTGCGGCCCTGGCGATGTTGACCTTCCGTTTCCGTTGCTCATCCAGCATGAGCACCAGGAGTAGTTCGGCGTAGGTGCGCTGCAAGGCGTAGATCAGCCCCGCTCGGCCGTCGAGCAGCCCACCGCGCAGCAGCAGGCAGAACGTGATCGCTGCCAAGGGCGACAGGGGGGTGTGTTTGCGGAGCCGGTCCACCCAGGACAATCGGTGGCTGGGGGTGCCGAGCAGATTGGCGGCCTCGATCTGCAGGTACTTCTGCTGGGAGGCCAGCCAGCGCGCCAGCGGCTTGCGGTCGTCATGGAGAAGGGGGAGAGGCAGCGGAGCCACTTCGCCCTGGATCACCACCCGGTGCCCATGGCCCTCATCGCGGTAGCGAGCCCTCAAGGTGCGATAAAGGCAGGTTCGAGGGGGTAACAGCGATCCCCGCAGCGGCCGGCCATCGATGCAGTAGCGAAAGGGGAGGCTGAAGCCCGCGAGATGGTCCCGCTCGGCCCGCTCCAGCAGGGATGGCATTGAGCGGGCTAACTCCGGGGGAACGCCGTAGTCGGCATCGAGGCTGAGCACCCACTCGGTGCTGATGCGATCAAGCCCGAAGTTGCATTGTTCGGCGAAGCTGTCGAACGGCCGGTGCAGAACGCGCACGTTGGGGTGGGCCGCCAGCACCTCAAGGGTTCCGTCGGTGCTGCCGCTGTCGATGACGAGAATGTTGTTCAGCCAATGCAGGGCTGCGAGGGTGCGGCCGATGTTGGCGAGCTCGTTCCAGGTAAGCAGCAGGGCCGTGAGGGGGAGCGATGGGGCCTGGCCTATGGAGGAGTAGCCCGACTTTGCTGTCGGGGACGGATGGGAGGTCATCTCATCGGACCGCGGGGAAGGGCTTGCCGGTCGTCGGGGGCAGAGATTGCAGGTAGGCCAGCTGGGCCTGCTGACGAGCGATCAGGGTAGGTACAGCAAGAAAGGATCCGAAGCAGATCCCCAGCAGGATCAGAATGAAGGGATCGGAGTAAACCTGTGCGGCCGAAAAGAAGAACACCAAGTTGGCGAGGCCAAAAGCAACCAAGCCCAGCATCAGGAAGGCCAGGCGGGGCTCCAGCAAACTGAGTAACCGGAAGTTTCGTCGCAAGGTAAGCAAAATTAGGGCAGCCAGCACGACCCCTACCACAAGTCCAGGTAGACCTAATTCGGCCACGATTCTTCCGCCGCCCCCTTCCGATACAAAACTCAGGCTCTGAATGTTCTCGAGGGCCGCCTGGGCGCTTGTGCTGAGCTTGAGGTTGCCCAGATTGGCCCCAGCCCCCACCCCCAGCCCCCAGCCCTGGGAGACGTCGAGGGCTCTCAGCACTGCTCCAATGCCCTGATTCTGAAAGCGGTCAAGCAGTTGATCCCTGGCGCTCAGTGATCGATTCAGGTAGATGTCGAAGGAATCCCCCTTGGCCGTGATCAGGAAGAGCGCATAGGACCCGTAGGCCATCGCGGCTCCCCCAAGCACGCTGCTGATCACCCTCTCTCGCGAGGCGGGGGATGCCCTGCGGCTGAACAGCAACAGGTAGAAGGCTGTGAATACGAGCACAAGCACCAGGGCCTTGCGGCGTCCTGTGGGGATCGTGAGATAGGCGAAGACTGCAGCCAGCGTGAACAGAAGAATCTGATTCTCTCGCCGCTGGGCACTCACTGCCATGGTGAGGGAGAAGCAAGCTCCTGCGGCGAGATGCCAAGCGGCCAGCTCACTGGTGCGCCACAGGCCCGACACCCCTGCGGCCGAAAAGCCTTCAAAGGTGATCTGGATGCCCAGACCTACCTCTTTAAAGAGAATGCTGTTAAGGCCACGGAAGTCGAGCCAGGCTGATATCGCAAACAGACTGCATATGACCAGGTAAGTGATGATCAATTTTTGCAAGCTTTTGGGACTACATCCCACCTCATAGCCTGCCCAGATGGCCACGGCGGGAGCAACGTAGAAGGCGATGCCCAAAGCCGTGAGTTGGATGTCCCCGAAGCGGAAAAAGGAATTCATCGCCTGGACACCGATCACGGCGAAGTA
The DNA here is from genome assembly GCA_026389265.1 of Cyanobacteriota bacterium. Taxonomy (GTDB): domain Bacteria; phylum Cyanobacteriota; class Cyanobacteriia; order PCC-6307; family Cyanobiaceae; genus Cyanobium. The sequence goes on from JAPLIE010000124.1 coordinate 32,533, forward strand.
GATGGGAATCCATTCAAGGATTTCCGGTACGGTCCAGAACATGCTGCGCAGATCGATCCTTCCTTGCTTCTGCTCGTAGATCACCAGGATGGTTAGCACGAAGGCAAGCAGCACCAGGCCCACGAACGTGCTGGGTTGGTTCGGTGTGATCTTCCGGATTGGATCCTGCAGAAAACCGATCACCACAGTGATAAGCAATCCTGCTCGCCAGTTGCCATCCAGCAGGACCAAGGCGAGGCTGCCGAACATCAGAACCAGGAAAAGCGATGTCATCGGCGGGCTATGGGGGGGATGGCGCGGAGAGCGCGGCGCTGCGGCGGTTCGCTTTCACGATGTCGGCATAGTGGGTCTCCAGGGCCGAGGCGATGGCTGGCCAGGCCAGCCGCTGTTCCGCAAGGCTACGGGCAGCCAGACGGGTGGCATGGCTGGGGCCCCCGAGGGCTTGCGCCAGGGTGCGGGCCAACTCCGACGGGGTGCTGGCACAGACCAGGCCGGCTCCGGCCGTTGCCACCAATTCCGACACCGCCACCTCGGGCGAGAGGATCGCCGGGGTGCCGGCCGCCAGGGCTTCGGCCACGGCGATGCCGAAATTTTCAGCCGCCGAGGGCAATACCAGCCAGTCGGCATCCGCCAGTTCCCGGTCCTTGCCTTCACCCTCCACCTGGCCGAGCCACCGGCAGCGCTGGCCCAGGCCGAGCGATTCGGCCTGCCCATGGAGTTGGCGCTCGTAGCCGGGTTCACCCCGTCCGGCGATCCGCAGTTCCCAGGAGGCATCGGGCCGTTGTTGGTTCAGCAGTGCGAGCGCCTCCAGCAGGCGATCGAGTTGCTTCTTGGGATGCAGCCGAGAGAGGAAGAGAAATCGGGTCGAGCGATCGGCGCCATCGCTCCCTTCTGGGGTCCTGCGATTGGTTTGATTGTTCAGCCGCACCCCAAGGGGCAGCACCAGAGCCGGGGGCAACAAGCCGAGCGCTTCCACCTCATCCCGTTCAGCCCCGGCGGTGAAATGCAGGGCGGCAGCCCCATTGAGGTTGCGCTCCTCGATCAGCCGCAGCATCCAGATCTTGCGGGAGCGGCTCTGGGCGAGGCTCCAGGGACTGAGCTGGCCGATCGTCCGC
>JAPLIE010000069.1 GCA_026389265.1 Cyanobacteriota bacterium
GGCAGCCGCAGCATCGGCATCGCCCGGGCCGTGTCGAACAGACCGCTGAAGATGCGCATCGCGTCGGCGGTGCGGCCGTAGCGGGCCAGCCCGAGGCCGATCAAGGCGTTGTCATGGGGCCAGACCGAGCCGTTGTGATAACTCATCGGGTTGTAACGCACCTCCCGCTCATCGAGGGTGCGAACGCCCCAGCCGTTGAAGATCGAGGGGGCCAGCAGCTGGCGCGCCACCGAGGCCACCGCCCCCGCCGGAACGATCCCGGTGAGCAGGCAGTGGCCAGCATTGGAGCTGCGCACGGCGCAGGGCTGGCCATCGCCATCGAGGGCCAGGGCATAGGTGCCGATCGCATCGCTCCAGAAGGCCGCATGGAAGCGGCGGCGCAGATCTGAGGCCTCCTCCAGCAGGGTCTCCGCCTCGCCATGGCGATCGACAACGCGCAGGATTCGGGCCATCGCCCGGCGGGCGCCATAGACGTAGGCCTGCACCTCACACAGGGCGATCGATCCCTCGGCGAAACGCCCGTCGGCATGGTGCACCGCATCATCGGAATCCTTCCAACCCTGATTGCGCAGGCCCCCCTGGGCCGCACGGCGATAGCGCAGAAAACCATCGAAGCTGGCCGCCTCCGCGCCCCGGATCCAGGCCATGGCGGCCTCCAGGGCCGGCAACAGGCCAACGATGAAGCCCCGATCGGCGCTGCGCTCGAGGTAATCGCCCGCCAGCATCACGAACAGCGGCGTGGCGTCCACCGTGCCGTAGTACTGGCGAAAGGGCACCTCACCGAGGGCTGCCATTTCCCCCAGCCGCGCCTCGTGCAGGATCTTGCCGGGTTCGGCGTCGCTGGCAGGGTCGTGCTGATGGGCCTGGTTCTCCGCCAGGAACCCGAGCACTCCCCGGGCCAGACGGGGCTCCACCAGGAGCAGCTGGCGGGCTGTGATCAGGCCGTCGCGGCCGAAGGGACAGCTGAACCAGGGCACCCCGGCAAACGGATAGAGCCCGTGCTCCAGCCGGCTGGAGAGCAGGTGCACATCGGAGCTGGAGCGCTGGATCCAGCCGTTCAGGGCCGGATTGTCGGTAACCAGAGCGACGGCGCAGCGGCGGGCCTCATCAAACCGCTCGATCGTGGCGGCCAGGGCCGCATCGAACAGGTCGGCAGGGGTGGCGGTGTCAGCCGCCAGCGCGGGGCCGTGGGGGTGGAAATCGAGCACCAGGCAGAAGCGCCGGGTCACCCGCGGCTCCAGCTCCAGATGCAGGCTGAGGTGGTGCTCGCCCCGGTGTTCCGGTGGCGCACCGAGCCGCAAGAGGGTGCGGCGATCCTCCCCGTCGAGCCCCCGGTAGGTGAGTTCGAGGCCATCGGCCAACGCCCGGGCCGCCAGGGCCCCGCGCCGCCGCCGGGGCATGCCCCGCACCTCGAAGATGTCCCGGAAATCGGCATCGCAGCGCAGGGCCAGGGGCATCCGCACCGGCTCCGGCTCGAAGCTGGTGAAACTGAGCTGCTGCACGCAGGACGTGGGGGTGAGCAGGGTGCTGCGCTCCAGGTGCACTGAACCGCGGGAGGGGGCTGTGCCGCCCTCGTTCTCGTTGCTGAGATGGCTCACATGCAGCCCGATCTCACCCCGTTCGGTGGAGCTCAGCACCGTGGGAGGCCGCTGCCAGAGCAGCAGCTGCAGGCGGCTCAGATGGCGGGTGCCGCGGTGAAAGATGCCGGAATCGGGGTGGGTCTCGGGGCAGATCTCGCCGCGGCTGTCGAGCATCGCGAAGGTCTCTCCGTCCTTGAGAACGAACGGAGGCAGCTGGTCATGCGACATGCAGCACCGGCCCGACGCCGTTGCCAGCAGCGGCAACCCCCACGGACCTGGACAACCCGGAACCGGCCTGGGATTCGATCAGGCGGCGGTAGAGAGTCAAGTAATCCTGAGCCTGGCGCGCCACGCTGAAACGCCGCTCGAAATTGGCGCGCACCCGGCGGCGATCGAGGCGACCGATCCCCCGCACGGCCTCCGCGGCTGCCTCGATCGAATCCACCAGCACCCCATTGACCCCGTTCTGGATGATCTCCGGGGTGGATCCCTCCCGCCAGGCGATCACCGGTGTGCCGCAGGCGTTGGCCTCGATCATCACCAGTCCGAAGGGCTCCGGCCAGTCGATCGGGAACAGCAGGGCCAGGGCGTTGGCCAGCAGCTCCTGCTTGCCGGCATCATCCACCTCGCCGATGAACTCCACCAGGGGATTCCCCCGCACCAGGGGTTCGATCACCTCCTGCCAGTAGACCTGATCGGCCAGGTCCACCTTGGCCGCCACCCGTAGGGGCAGGCCCACGGCGGTGGCGATGGCGATGGCCCGGTCGAGCCGCTTCTCCGGGGACACCCGCCCCACGAAGGCCAGGTAGGGCTGGGGGTCATAGCCCGGCCGATAGAGATCCGGCGGCAGGGCGTGGTACACGGTGCCGAGCCAGGGGGCCGTGGGGATCGGCCGGCGCTGGGCATCGGAGATCGACACCAGGGGCACGGAGGGGAATTGCTGGTAAAGCGCCACCAGTTCCGGGCTGTTCTGGGGGCCGTGGAGGGTGTTCAGCAGGGGAACCGGCAAGCGGGTGACGGCCGGGAAATGGAGCGGGCTGGTGTGGAAATGGAGGATGTCGAACCGCTCCACCTGGCCGAGCACCCGATCGAGCTGAATCAGCTCGTACACCGAGGGATCGCCCCGATGGCCGCCTAGCCGCAGGGAGGAAGGGATGCAACTCTGCAACTCGGCCCTGGTGCAGGAATCCCCGCTGGCGAACAACACCACCTCATGGCCCAGGCGCACCAGCTCTTCGGTGAGGTAATGAACAACCCGCTCCGTTCCTCCATAGCGAAGCGGCGGAACGCTCTCCCAAAGTGGTGCAATCTGGGCGATACGCAGGGAATCCAAGGCCGAAAACCTCGCAACAAGCAAGAACAACGGTGCCGAACGCAGCTGGAGGTCCCAGCAGCAGATCGCGTCCTAATGAAAGTCTGAAGCGATTGTTCAGCAGCGGAGTGAATCACCTTCTTCGCCACCGTCGGCCGGCTCGCCACCGTCGGCTGGCTCGCCCTCAGCGGCACAGCCCGGACAGAGGCAGCGCACATTGAGCACGCACTCGAGCAGGAGGAACCCCTGGGCCAGGGCGGCCTGCTCTCCGGCCACCAGCACGGCGCCACTTTCGAATTCCTCGGTGCGACCGCAGCGCACACAGACCAGATGGTGGTGATCAGGGTGGGCATCACTGGCCAACTCAAAACGGCGCCCCCCCTCGGGCAGCTCAAGCTCCTGCAGCAGCCCCAGGGAACTGAGCAACCGCAGACTGCGGTACACGGTGGCCAACGACACCCGGCCATCGCCGCGGCGCAGGCGCTGGTGCACGTCCTCTGCGCTGAGATGACGGCCCTCGCCGAGCTGCTCGAACAGGGCCAGCACCTTCTGGCGCTGGGGGGTGAGCCGCTGGCCCCGCTCATGCAGGCTGCCGCGCAGGCCGAGGGAAGGATTGGGACCCTGGACCTTCGCCGCCACTGCCGACCGCCAGTCTGTGCTCGCAAGAGTAGGCGTTATTGAGAAGGGAGGCCAGGGCCACCCCTGGCCAGGCGACCATCCAGGTCGGCCAGGAGGGAGGCGAGCACGTCCCCCAGGGTGGCCACCAACCGATAGCTCAGGGCCACCGCCAGGAGCGGAGCTGCCGCCAGACCTCCCCCCAGCCGCAGCAGCAGCACCGCCTCGAACACCCCGAGGCCCCCCGGCGCCCCCGGCACCACCAGGCCCACCGTCCAAGCCAGGGCGAAGCCCGAGAGCCAGGTGGTCCAGGGGAGGGAGAGCTGCAGATCAAAGGCCCACACGCAACAGGCGAAGCCCGCAAAACGGAGCAGCAGGAAGGCCAGCTGCGCCAGCAGCGGTGGCCAGGGATAACCGGGAAGGGGAGGCTCCGTGGCAGCGGCGGCGAGAGCGGCGGTCTCCGGATCGGCCAGCTCCCCGCCCAGCTCCCCGGCCAGGTCGCGGGCCTTGCGGCGCTCCAGACGAGCCAGCAGCGGTTCGAGCCAGCGGGGATTGAGCAGCCCCAAGGGGAGCAGGGCCGCCAGGCCGAGCCCCCCCTGCCAGCCGCCCAGCCCCACCAGCGCCAGGGCGGCGATCGCCGCCAGCAGGGGTTCGAGCACCACCAGCAGCAGGCTTCTCGCGGCGCTCTGGGGCAGCTCCACGCCACCGGTGCCTCGGCGGAGAGCCTGCACCCGGGCCGCCAGGTGCCAGATGCCACCCGGCAGAAATTTGCGCAGGTTAGTCTCCATAAAGTGGGTCACGCTGGCCTCCCAGCGGGGCCGCAGCCCGAGCCAACGGAGCAAAACGGACCAGGCCAGGCCGTTCACCACCACACTCAGCAGGCTGAAGCCCACGCCGAGCACCAGCCAGAGCCAGCCCTGGAGATCCAGCCCGAGCTGCAGCAGCGGCCGGGCGTTACCGACCAGGGCGGCCATCACGAAGCCGAGGCTGGCCAGGGTGAACCAGGGCCGCAGGCCACCCGGCAGGGAGGGCAGCCTGCCGAGGCGGGCCCGCAGGGCTCCCGGGAGGGCAGCGGCGGAGCGACCGCTGCCGGAAGCCGCTCCGGAACCCAGGACCGCAGGCGCCTGAGGGGATGCCGCGATCGGCACCAAGGCGGGGTCTTCCCGGGCGGGCAGGGAGCCGGAGGCCTGGGTGGTTCCCAGCCGGGATGGCCTCGATCTCGGGCGCCACGGCAGCGCGGCGGTGAGGGCCCGCAGGCGTTCCAGCAAAGGCCGCAAGGAAAGGGTCATGGCGGGGATCTTCGCGCCCCGGCGGAGGATGCTCCGGAGCCGCCCGTCGCCGGGGGCTCGGGATCCGGATCGCCCGGTTCAGGCTCCTGCGGAGTGGCCGCAGCGGCCAGGGCCTCCTCCACCAGAGCCCGGATTTGGCCCAGGGCCATCCCGTGGCGGCGGGCCAGGGCGGCCAGGTCGTCGGCCTCGGCCTTGGCCCGCCAGCGGCCCTCCGGCAGCCGGGCCCACTTGATCCGCACGGGCCCGAGCGAGGTGGCCAGGGTGGCCTGGCGGCGGGGCAAGATCCAGCGTTGCTGCAACGCCTCCCTCACCCCCAGGCTGCCGCTGTGGCGCCACCACACCTGCCGCAGGGCCGGGGCCAGGTCCGGCGGCAGCAGGGCCGTGACCAGGGTGCCGAGCCGGCCCTTCTTCATGCTGAGCGGCTGGCTGAACACCTCCAGGGCTCCGGCCTCACGCAGGGCCTCCACCAGGAAGGCCAGATCCTCCGCCGAGGCGTCGTCGATCTGGGCCTGCTGCACCAGCAGGGGCTCAAGACTCTCCCCCGGCGTTGCCTCGGGGCCCGCCGGCAGGGGCTCCGCCAAGGTGAGGCGCAGAAGATTGGCGCGATCCAGCTGCCGGCTGCCCAGGCCCACCCCAATCCGCACGGGTGTAGCGGTGGGGTGGGGCCCGAAACCGCTGGCCCAGCAGGCCACCAGGGCGGCGCCGGTGGGGGTGGTGAGCTCGCCGGGGGCAAATCCGGCGCTGGAGGCCAGGGGCATGCCGCGCAACCGGGCGATCTCGAGCACCGCCGGAGCGGGCAGGGGAAGCAGGCCATGGGCCGTGGCCACGCTGCCATGGCCGGCGGGCGGGGGGGTGCAGAGCAGGTCGTTCACCCCCAGATGCAGCAGCGCCGCGCAGACCCCCACCACATCCACGAGGGCATCGAGAGCCCCCACCTCATGGAAATGCACCCGCTCCACCGCATGGCCATGCACCGACGCCTCGGCCTCGGCCAGCAGGGTGAACACCGCCAGCACCCGCTGCCGCAGGGCGGGATCCAAGGGGGCCTGGGCGATCCGCTGCCGCAACTCCCCCCAGGCCCGGTGGGGTGGGTCCGGCTCCAGGCTGTCCACCGCCAGGTGGAGGCCCCGCAGACCGCCGCTGCGGCGCTCCTCCACCACCAGCCGGTAGCGGCCGGCCAGGCCGAGGGCCTCCAGGGGCGGGTGCAGCACCGCTTCCGGCACCTCGAGATCCAGGAGGGCGGCCAGCAGCATGTTGCCCGCCAGACCGGTGGGGCAATCGAGCAGGGCGAGCGTCATGGCCCGGCTTCGGGGCTGTCCGGCCTGCCGAGGCGCGGGGCCTGAAGGGCGAGGCGCTCGGCCTCGGCCTCCAGTCGGGAGCGCTCGCCGCGGAGCCACTGCTCCACTTCACGCCGGGCCCGCCGCTGCTCCATCTGAGCAGTGGCCACGTCCTGGCCGGACAAGCCCCAGAGCCTGCCCAGCAGGGAGCGATCATCGGCACCCCCCTCACTCTCGCCGTACACCAGGCTTTCCGCGGCCATCCCGGCCAGCAGCACCCGGCTCCAGCGGCGCAGATCCTCAAGGGGAAGGCGGGCGCTGCCGGGGGGCGCCAGCACGGTGGTGCCGCCGGCGGAGAGGCCCGCCCGCAGGCAGGCGAGGCTGCCCACATGGATGGCGGCAACGGCCACCCCCTCCCGCTCGGCCACCAACACATGGCCAGCCTCATGGAGAGCGATCCGGCGCAGACGCAGCAGGCCCCCAGGCAGGGTTTCGGCCAGCAGGTGGCCGCCTCGGCCGCCGAAGCGGGCGGCATCCACGGTGAGGCTGGTGAGGGCCAGCGCCACCAGGGCGGTTGTGAACCAGGGAGAAAGACCCAGCAGGGGACCCACCAGCGCCAGCAGGGTCACCACCAGCACCGCAACTCCCGCAGCCGTCGCCCCGCTCATCGCCGGTTCGCGGCGGTCAACGGGAGGGGCGGCTCACGGCCTGCCCATGGCTGCGAGCCGGGCCCGGACCACGCCCCTTGTCGGCCTCGGAGGGCCTGCGGTCGGTGCCACGGCGCTCGCCCCGTTCACCACCTCCCCCGCCGCCGCCGGCACCACCACCACGGCGGCCCTTGCCGCCGCGGGTACCCCGCTGGGCCAGGGGAGCCACCACCTCACAGGATTCCAGGCAGAGCTGCTGACCCTGGCGGCGCAGATCGAGGGCCACGAAGTGGCGCAGGTGTTCGAGGGGT
>JAPLIE010000114.1 GCA_026389265.1 Cyanobacteriota bacterium
TCGGCCCGGGAGCCGCGCACCAGGCCAGCTCCGGCGGTGAGCTCCAGCCGGTGACCCCGCAGGGTGCCGCTGCGGATCGCCACCCGCAGGTCGGCATCCCCCTCGCTGTCGATCCAGCCGATCGGGGCGGCGTAATGGCCCCTCTCGAAGGGCTCCAGGCTGCGCAGCCAGGCGATGGCCTCCCGGCGAGGCAGGCCGGCCACTGCCGGGGTGGGATGCAGGGCCTCCGCCAGGGCCAGGGGCTGGTGGGCCCTGCCGAGCAGCGCCGGATCCAGCCGGGCCGTGATCGGGGTGTGCAGGTGCACCAGCGATCCGTGGCGGGCCAGGCGCGGGTGGCGGGGGCGCCGCGGCGTCAGGCCCGCCCGCTGCAGCACCGCCGTGATCGTTTCCACCACCAGCTCGTGTTCGTGGCGGTCCTTGCTGGAGCGCAGCAGCTCGGTCGCCGTGTCCCCCAGCGGGGCCGTGCCGGCGAGGGCATCGCTGCGCAGCAGACCCTGGCGCAGGGTGAGCAGGCGTTCCGGGGAGGCTCCCAGCAGGGCATCGCCCCCCTGTTGCTGCCAAAGGAAGCGGCAGCTGCCGGGCTGGCTGCGCCGCAGGTTGGCGAGCACGGCCAGGGGATCGAGGGGGCCATCCAACTCCAGTTGCTGGCGCACCGCCAACACCAGCTTGGTGAGGTCGCCCCGCTCCACCAGCTCGATGGCCCGCTCGACTGCGGCGCGGTAGCCGCTGTGCCAGCTGCTGCCATGCCGGATGCCCACGGCCGCCGGGCCGCTGCCCGGATCGGGGAGGCTGGCGATGGTTTCGAGCCGGCGAGCCTTCTCCCATAGCTCCTCGGCCACGCTGCGGGCGGTGATGCCGCCGCCAAGGGTGCGCTGCAGCCGCAGCCAGACCTGGCGCCCTTGGCGAGCCAGCTGCCAGCGGGGCAGTACTGCCTGCACCCCAGCTGGGCCGCTGCCCTGCTGCAGTGGGCTGTCGAAGAAGGCGAAGGCCAGCAGCACCCGCGGCCGCGCCAAGGGGGGAAGTCCGAGGGACGGCGGGGTGGCCAGGCGGCCCAGGCTGGCGCTGCTGAAGCGCTGGGCCAGCTCGAAGCGACGGGCGCCGCTCAGCTCCAGGGCGTTGCAGCGGCCCGCGGCGGCCAGGCACAGCCCGGGGGCCCCATCCCAGAGGAAGCGAAAGCCATCGGGGGTGGCCAACTCCGGCAGCAGCTGCAGGGGATCGAGGCCAGTGATGGTGCCCAGGGGCACGGCCAGGCTCAGCACCCCGTCGTCCTCCGGACGGGCGGGATCCTGCCGGGCGGCCTCGGTGGCGGCGGTGGCGTCCGCCAGCAGGTCAGTGAAGGACGGGGGGGCCTGCACCAGGGAGGACCTCGGGACCGGCACGGAGAGCTGCTCAAATGTATGGGTCTTTGCAGGCACGCCGGCCCTCGCCCCCATGTCCGAGCCCCAGGTCGTCGCAAGCCGTTACGCCTCGCGCCCACCCCCAGTTCCCCGAAGCCAGACCGGCGGCGCCTTTGGAAGGCGGCGATCAAGTGGCCGATGTACGCGGTGGCGGTGATGCCGGTGCTGCTGGCGGCCGGTTGGCGCTGGGGTCGTGGCCTGCCGGTGCGGGTCGACCAGCTACTGCTGTTTCTGCTGGCGGCCGTGCTGCTGCTGGCCTGGGAGAACCTCGCCAACGATGTGTTCGACGCCGACACCGGCGTGGATGCCGGCGGCAAGCCCCATTCGGTGGTGAACCTCACCGGCCGCCGCGACCGGGTGGCGGCCCTGGCCAATGGGGCCCTGGTGGTGGGGCTGGGCCTGATGGCCCTGGTGGCGCTGCGCAGCAGCCCGGTGGTGCTGGCCCTGGTGCTGGCCTGCTGCGGTCTCGGCTACGTGTACCAGGGTCCGCCCTTCCGGCTGGGCTACCGGGGCTTGGGGGAACCGCTCTGCTGGCTGGCCTTCGGGCCCTGCGCCACGGCCGCCGCCCTGCTCGCCCTGGCCCCCGCTGCCGCCGCCGGCAGCAGCACCCCGGTGCCCTGGAGCCAGGCCCTCGCCCTGGGCAGCGGCCCGGCCCTGGCCACCACCCT
>JAPLIE010000127.1 GCA_026389265.1 Cyanobacteriota bacterium
CCACCGAGCGGTAGCCGGGCAGGAGCTGAGCCAGCCCACCGGCCTCCCGGCCGCCCATGGCATTCGGCTGGCCGGTGAGGGAGAAGGGCCCGGCACCGGGCCGGCAGATCTGACCGCTGAGCAGGTGGAGGTTGATCAGCCCGCCGATCGTGGCGGTGCCTTCAGCCCGCTGATTCAGCCCCATCGACCAGAGGCTGAGCATGGCCGCCGAGCCCGCCCAGATCTCGGCAAAGGCATGCAGCTGCTGCTCGGGGATCCCGCAGATGGCGGCGGTGCGCTCCGGAGTCCAGGGCTCCACATGGGCCGCGAAGGCCTCGAACCCCTCGGTGGCCGCCTCCATGAAGGGCCGATCGAGGGCACCGGCGCGCAGGAGCAGATGGGCCACGCCGTGCAGCAGGGCCAGATCCGTGCCGGAAACGATCGCTAAATGGAGGTCGGCGGCGGCGGTGGTTGCGGTGGCGCGGGGGTCGACCACCACAATGCGCACGGAGCCGGGATTCCGTTTGCGGCGCTTCAACAGCCGCTGGAAGAGCACCGGATGGCAGTCGGCGGTATTGGTGCCGATCAACAGCACGCCATCGGCCAGGTCGAGGTCGTCGTAGCAGCAGGGAGGACCATCGGAGCCGAAGCTGCGGCGATAGGCGGCGACGGCCGAACTCATGCACAGCCTGGAATTGGCGTCGAAGTTGTTGGTACCCAGGGCGCCCTTCAACAGCTTCTGGGCGATGTAGTAGTCCTCCGTGAGAAATTGACCGCTGCCGTACATGGCGATCGCCCCGGGGCCCTTGCTGGCCAGGGTCGTCTGAATGCGCTCCACCAGCAGATCGAAGGCCTGGTCCCAACTGATCCGCTCGAAGGGTTGATCGCGGCTGGTGCGATAGAGGGGATGGGTGAGGCGGCCCGGATCGAGGCTTTCGCCAACCGTGGCGCCCTTCACGCACACCTGACCGAGGCTGGAGGGATGGAGGCGATCGCCGCGGGCCTGCCAGGGGCCGGCAGGGGCGGGTTGGCCGCTGGCACCAGGGGCTGCAGCAGCTGCACTGGGGCGGGGCGGCAGCATCTCCAGCCCGCAACCCACGCCGCAATAGGGGCACTGGCTGCGAACCGGCTGGGGGCTGGGGGAAGGATCGGGGGCCATGGCGGCAGCGGCGGGCTCGGGTGCGATCAGGAGCGGAAGGCAGGGCTGTTCATTGCAGCGCCGCCCTGGGGTCCATCCGGTTGCAACCGCTACGGTTTGCTGGGACACCGGATCCAGAGGACGAGCTGAGGGGCCCCTGGTTCAGAACCCCGCAGCGGCGAAATCCTCGCCGGCATCGGCGAGGGGGTTCAGTGGTGGAGGGGTTGGAGGCAGAGCAATCAGGGGGCATGGGACGGTGGACCAATCGCAAGGGCACAGACAGCCAACCCATGCCGATGCCCATGCCATGCCATGCCATCTTGACGTTCTTCTAGCAAAGCATCATGATGTCAAGGCAGGTTCGAGCGGCACGGTTGGCCATGCGCACCACCCTCACCCTGGATGATGATCTGGCGGAAGCGCTCAACCGGGCGGCCCGCCTCTCGGGCCGCAGCTTCAAGGCGATGGTGAACGAAACGCTGCGCCGCGGGCTGGCCCAATCCGGCAGCGACGCCGCCGGATTGGAGCCGTTTGTGGTGGAGCCCCAGTCCTGTGGCTGGATGCCGGGCATTGATCCGTTGAAGCTCAATCAGCTGCTGGATGGCCTGGAGATCGAGGCCTGGCCTGGCAGGCAACGCCAAGGTGGAGAAGGGGTGTGATCCTGCCCGATGTGAAACTGCTGGTGTATGCCTACAACACGGACGCCCCGTTGCATGGGCAGGCCAGGCGCTGGTGGGAGGCATGCCTGGATGGCTCCCAGCCGGTGGCGATCGCCTGGGTGGTGGCCCTTGGATTTGTGCGGTTGATGACCAGCCGAGCGGTGATGCAGCGGCCGATGGCCATGGAGGTGGCCTTTCACCATCTGGGCCGTTGGCTGGAGCGACCTTCGGTGCTGATCCTGCAGCCTGGCCCGCGCCATTTCGCCCTCCTATCGAGCTTCTCTGAAGCCGGCGTGCTCCAGAGCGCCCTGCTCACCGATGCGCACATCGCCGCTCTGGCGATCGACAACCAGGCGGTGGTGCATTCGAACGACAGCGATTTCAGCCGCTTTCCGGGCCTTCGCTGGAGCAACCCGTTGCGATAGCGCGGCTGGCGCACAAGCCAGCGGCTGGCGCTGCCTTTGCCAACCGCAGAGTGGCCCGATCGGCTTCGCGCCATCGCTGAGCCCAGCCGGCCCGTCTGGAGGGGGTGGCCATGGGGCGTGGCGGCGATGAAGCGGTGCTGCCCGTGGTGGAACTGGGTAGGGAAAGCCCCTGGGCTCTTCGTTGCCTCCCGTCCCCTGTGCCCCCTGACTCTCCAGGCGCTCCAGGCGCCCCCGCTGACAGCGAGACGCCCCCGGCTCCGCCAGACTTACCAGCACAACAGCGACCCTGGCCCGGCCTGGATCACCTCGGTGCCATCCAGGCCGGCGGGGGGGTGATCCTTGGCCTGATCGCTCTCTTTTCCTCCTATGACCACATCACCGCCTTCGGCCGCAGCATCGGCCTCCAGCAGCAATGGGGCATCCCCCTCATCTTTGCCTCGGTGGCGACAGTTTTTATCGACTCTCAACTGGCGACCCGTGCGCGGGATCGAGCTCGAGATCGAGCAGATCAAGCAGCGCTCGAAGCAAAACGAGAGCGAAGCCGAGCAGCGGATGAAGCTGATCGAAGAGAGAACGAAGCAAATCGAGAGCGAAACCGAGCAGCTGAGGCGCGAGAACGCCAGGCTGAGGCAGCTGAACGCCAAAGGCAGAGCCTTGCTGAGCTGCGTCGATCAGCACTGCTTTCCGCCCGAGTGCAGCTCGATCCCTCCACAACCAACCGAGATCGATTGCGGGCCTTCCTCACCCTGATGGCGCAGCGGCCGCTAGACGATGGGGATGCTGGGAAGGCATGAAGGGCTAGGAAATCGAGGCGCCTTCGGCGCTATCAGGGAACAACCAGGATTAAAAAACAGCCGAATGTTGAGGGATTTAATGTCTTCTGGTTGCGCAGCAAAGCCGCCGATCTGCGCACGGCTTTCCGGATTTTGAATCCCGATCTGATGCGCTATCGGATTGGTCAGTACATCGCCCTCCAGCTGATCGAGGCCTACAGCAAGGTGGAAGAGCGGATCGGCCGCGCTGCTCGTGCTGCTGCGCCCCGCCTGATGGTGCGCCATCTGCTGGCGCCCCTGCTGCCGGGCGTGATCTTCCGCGGCGACCGCCAGCGCCGCGAGCTGGCGCTCACGATCGCCAAGACAAGCGAGCCAAGCCAGCAGGACCAGCTCGCCCTTGGCTCACCACTTGCGATAGGGCAGAAACTTGCCATTCATCGTCACCAGCACCCGATCACCTTTGGGGTCTTCGATCTTGGCGACGGTGAGGGTGAAATCGATCGCCGACATGATGCCATCGCCGAATTTCTCCTGGATCACATCCTTGAGCGGCAGGCCATACACCTGCAGGATCTCGTGGAAGCGATACAGCAACGGATCGGTGGGGATCACCGG
>JAPLIE010000064.1 GCA_026389265.1 Cyanobacteriota bacterium
GTTCCACGCCGGGGGCCACCGCCAGCAGAGCCCGGGCCTCCTCCACCGGGAAGGGTTCGCTGAATTCGATGTTCACCGCTTCGGAATGGGCCCGAAGCACCGGCACCCGCACGCAGGTGGCCGAGAGGCGCAGATCCGGCAGTTCTATGATCTTGCGGGTCTCGTTGAGCATCTTCAACTCCTCCTCGCAGTAGCCACTCGGCTCGAGCGGCGAATTGTGAAGAAAAAGATTGAAGGCCAAGGAATGGGGCAGCACACTGCTCACCGGCTCCCCGCCATCCAGCACGGTGCGGCTCAGCTGGCGCAGCTCCTCCATCGCCCGGGCGCCGGCGCCGCTGGCCGATTGGTAGGTGCTGATCACCACCCGCCGGATCGGCCGCCGGGCCGCCAGAGGCGCCAGGGCCACGGTGAGCAGGATCGTGGTGCAGTTGGGGTTGGCGATCACGCCGCGGTGGCGGAAAGCCGCTTCGGGGTTCACCTCAGGCACCACCAGAGGGACGTCGGGATCCAACCGAAAAGCACTGGAGTTGTCGATCACCACGGCCCCGGCGGCCACCGCTTCGGGGGCCCAGGCCCGCGACACCGATCCCCCGGCCGAGGCGAGCACCAGATCCACCCCGGTGAAACAGCCGGCCTGCACCGGTTGCACCGTGAGACTTTCGCCCTGCCAAGACAGCTCCTGACCGGCCGAGCGGGGAGACGCCAAGGGCAGCAGCTCAGCCACAGGAAAGCGGCGCTCCTCCAGCAGGGCGAGGAGCTCCTGGCCCACGGCCCCGGTGGCGCCGAGCACGGCGACCCGCAGGGGACGGCGGGGAAGTTTGGTTCCGGGGCGCTGGAGGGCGGAAGGAGATGGGGCTGTCAACGGACCTGAAATGGATAAAGAAAAAGCGGTGAGGTTGGAGGGCTCGGGAGGTGGGGCCGGCGATGATGCGGGGTTGAACTGGCTGGCTCAGCTGCCGTTCCTGTGCTGAATGCAAGGAGGGGGAGGGTGGGAGCTCTGCGAACTGCCGAGATGGGGTTGGCGGAAACGAACGGTGGGTTGGGTTGGGCGAGCTCTGAGGGAGGGATTGGGTGGTGTTTGCGGAGGAAGCCGGACTCGGCGGGAGCTTGGAGAAAACTCAGAGCAGATGCCCTGATGGAACCCTGAGGACCTCGGATGACTTGCACCGAGCAGGGATGCGGCGGAAACCGCACCCTTTGAAAGAGCTCCGCCCCGAAACAGATCGGCAGCGGATGGGGATATCGACTCGCCTGTGCGTCGAAGCCATAATACGCTCCCTGGTGCCGAAACGGCCACTTTCTAGGATTGTGGATTGCTCCGCCGATCGGCCCCCGTTCATGAGTCCTGCCGCCAGCCCCGCTCCCGCCGCCTCGGCCGCCAGCCCGACCGGCGCAGGTCTGAAGGTGAGCACCCAGCCGCGCCCGAACAGCCGCCTGGCGGTTGAGGTGGCGGTGCCGGGCGGCCGCTGCCGCAGCAGCTACGACCAGGCCCTGGAACAACTGAGCCGCAGCGTGAAGCTGCCCGGATTCCGCAAAGGAAAGGTGCCCCGAGCGGTTCTTCTGCAGCAGATCGGCCCCCTGCGGGTTCGGGCCACCGCCTTGGAGGAACTGGTGGACAGTGTGTTGCGCGAAGCCCTGGAGCAGGAGAAGATCGCGGCCCTGAGCCGCCCGGTTCTGGAAGGGGGTTTCGAGGCGGTGCTGGAACGGTTCGAGCCCGACAGCGACCTCAGCATCACCCTCGAGCTCGATGTGGAACCCACCACGACCTTAAAGACCACCAAGGGGCTGAAGGTTGAGGCCGAGGCGGTGTCTTACGACCCGGCCCGGGTGGATGAGCTGCTGGAACAGTCCCGCCGCCAGCTCGCCACCCTGGTGCCCGTGGAGGGGCGCCCCGCCGCCAGCGGGGACGTGGCCCGCATCGCCTTCAGCGGCAGCTTCACCGACACCGGTGCCGCGATCGAGGGCGGCAGCAGCGACGGCATGGAGGTGGAGTTGGAGGAGGGCCGCATGATCCCCGGCTTCGTGGAGGGAATCCTGGGCCTGGCCGCGGGCGAGACCCGCACCGTGAGCTGCACCTTCCCCGAGTCCTACCCCCAGGAGGACGCCGCCGGGCGCGCAGCCTCCTTTGAAATCACCCTGCTGGACCTCAAGAGCCGCGAACTGCCCGCCCTCGACGACGCCTTCGCCCAACAGGCCAGCGACCAGCCCACCTTGGCCGAGCTGCGAGCTGACCTGGAAGCCCGCCTGAAGGAGGACGCCGAGCGGCGCCACCGCGGCAACCGCCATGAGGCCCTGCTCGAGGCGCTGGTTGAGCAGCTGGAGGTGGAACTGCCCGAAACCCTGGTGCAGGAAGAAGTGCGCGCCCTGATCGAGCAGACCGCCGGCCAGATCGCCCAGCAGGGCATGGATGTGAAGAAGCTCTTCACACCGGATCTGGTGCGCAGCCTGGTGGACACATCAAGGCCGGAAGCGGAGCAGCGCCTGCGCCGCAACCTGGCCCTGCGGGCCCTGGCGACCGCCGAAAAGATCGAGTTGGCCGAAAAGGATCTGGAAGCCAAGCTGCGGGAGGTGAGCCGCGGCCTGAGCGACGGCAACCGCATCGATCCGGCCCGCCTGCGGGCCGCCGTGGCCGACGACCTGCTGCGCGAGGCACTGCTGGAGTGGCTGGAGGCCAACAGCACGGTCACGGAAAAGGCGCCGGCCGCGCCTGAGGATGCGGATGCTGAGGCCTCCGGCGACAGCCCGGCGAAGGCGGCCAAGGGCGATCAGGCAGGCAAGGAGATGGCCACCAAGAAGGAGGCCGGCGCGAAGCCCGACAAGGCCGACAAGAAAGGCGCCGACTGAACCGGCGGCTCCGACCGCCGGAAAGGGGAAGCCGCCCCAGCGGCGTAGCCCATAGATTGATTTGAGGTCCTGCCCTGCGAGTCTCCGCCGCGTGATCCATCCCCGCACCGACGACCGAACCCCCATCGCGAGCCCGCTGGATGCCAGCGGGATTGTGTCGACCGAGGAAATCGGTGGACTCCGCCACCACCCGGTCCACAGCCGCTGGCCCGGATCGCGGCCCTGGAACAGCCTCACCCCAGCGCCCGTGGCAAACCCGGGTGTACTGCCCACCGTGGTGGAGCAATCTGGCCGGGGCGACCGCGCCTTCGATATCTACTCCCGCCTGCTGAGGGAGCGGATCATTTTTATGGGCACTGGCATCGACGACCAGGTGGCCGATTCCCTGGTGGCCCAGCTCCTTTTCCTAGAAGCCGAGGATCCCGAGAAGGACATCCAGATCTACATCAACTCCCCCGGCGGTTCGGTGACAGCGGGCCTAGCCATCTACGACACGATGCAGCAGGTAGCCCCCGATGTGGTGACCATCTGTTACGGGCTGGCTGCCAGCATGGGGGCGTTCCTGCTGTCGGGCGGCACCAAAGGCAAGCGACTGGCCCTGCCCAATGCCCGGATCATGATCCACCAGCCCCTCGGCGGCGCCCAGGGCCAGGCCGTGGACATCGAAATCCAGGCCCGTGAGATTCTCTTCCTTAAGGACACCCTCAATGGCCTGATGGCCGAACACACCGGCCAGCCGCTGGAAAAGATCGCCGAGGACACCGACCGCGACTACTTCCTTTCGCCGGCGGAGGCGGTTGAATACGGCCTGATCGACCGCGTGGTCGACGACTCAGCCTCCTGATCGGAACCACCGATCCCGGCGCGCTGATAACCGGCCTGGGTGACTTTCTTAAGGAACCGCTGACGAACCCTTGCTTCCAGGTGATGCTGAAAGCAGGAGTGGCTCCCCCCTCCCGAAGCCCACTTTCACCAAGGCTGCCCCAACCTCCCCTGGCCATCCCGGTCAGCCGCCGCGTCGCCACCGCCCGTCACCGCTCCCGTCGCCTGATGCCGAAGTTCGATGCCCACCTGAAGTGCTCCTTCTGCGGCAAGTCGCAGGACCAGGTGCGCAAGCTGATCGCCGGCCCCGGGGTGTACATCTGCGACGAGTGCATTGATCTCTGCAACGAGATCCTCGATGAGGAGCTGGTGGAAGGCCATGGCCATCCGGCCGGCCGGCCCGCCCCGGAAACAAGCCGCAAGGGTGCCAGCAAGAAACAGAGCAAACCAGCCCCCACCCTGGCCCAGGTGCCCAAGCCCCAGGAGATCCGCGGCTTTCTCGATGCCCAAGTGGTGGGCCAGGAGGACGCCAAGAAGGTGCTGGCGGTGGCCGTTTACAACCACTACAAGCGCCTGGCCTGGCAGGGCGATGGCAAGGGCGAGACCGACCGCTGCGCCACCCGCCTGCATAAATCCAACATCCTCCTGATCGGCCCCACCGGCTGCGGCAAGACCCTGCTGGCCCAGTCGCTGGCGGAGATGCTGGATGTGCCCTTCGCCGTGGCGGATGCCACCACCCTCACCGAGGCGGGCTACGTGGGCGAAGACGTGGAGAACATCCTGCTGCGGCTGCTGCAGAAATCAGACATGGATGTGGAGCAAGCCCAGCGGGGCATCATCTACATTGATGAAATCGACAAGATCGCCCGCAAGAGCGAGAACCCCTCAATCACCCGCGATGTGTCGGGCGAGGGGGTGCAGCAAGCGCTGCTGAAGCTGCTGGAGGGCACCGTGGCCAACGTGCCACCCCAGGGGGGCCGCAAGCACCCATACCAGGACTGCATCCAGATCGACACCAGCCAGATCCTGTTCATCTGCGGTGGCGCCTTCGTGGGCCTCGAGGATGTGATCCAGCGGCGCATGGGCCGCAATGCGATCGGCTTTCTGCCCGAGGGCGGCCAGAGCCGACCCCGCCACGGCAAGGAGCGGCAGGCCGCTGAAGCCCTGCGCCACCTCGAACCCGACGACCTGGTGCGCTACGGCCTGATCCCGGAATTCATCGGCCGCCTACCCGTGACCGCCGTTCTCGAGCCCCTCGATGAGCGGGCCCTCGAGGCGATCCTCACCGAACCGCGCGATGCCTTGGTGAAGCAGTTCCAGACCCTGCTGAGCATGGACAACGTGCGCCTGGAGTTCGAGCCTGGCGCCGTCGAGGCGATCGCCAGCGAGGCCCACCGCCGCAAGACCGGCGCCCGCGCCCTGCGGGGCATCGTGGAGGAACTGATGCTCGATCTGATGTACGACCTGCCCTCCCGCCGCGATGTGAAGAGCTTCACGATCACCCGCGACCTGGTGGAGCAGCGCAGCAGGGCCCAGGTGGTGCCCCTGGCCGGCGGCGAGCGGGAGAAACAGGCGAGCGCTTGAGGAGCTGGGCTAGGACAGGAACCTCGGGACAGACTCGAGCCGAGGTGAAACCTGGGAGGGTCCCCCTGTGCTGGCGCTGGGGTGGTGCAATCCCCACCGGCGCTAGGGGCCAACGCGGCCGGGGTCGGGGCGATGCTGGGAATCGCCCGACTTCCGGAGCCCGTCCCAGCCTTGGCCCTCGCCGACCACCTGCAGGCCCCCCGCCAACACGGCCTGTTCAACCACCACGGCATCGACTTGGGCGACGGCACCGTGGCCCACTACCTGGAGGGGCGCGCCATCCTGCGCAGCCCTCTGGAGGAGTTCAGCCGCAGCCAACCGATCACTGTGGTCGAGTACCCGGAGGAGGAGGTCTCAGCGCCGGGCGTCACCGTACGCCGTGCCATGGGCCGCTTGGGTGAGCAGAACTACAACCTGCTGTTCAACAACTGCGAGCACTTCGCCCACTGGTGCAAGACCGGCCGCCACCGCAGCAACCAGGTGGAGGGCTGGCTCCACACCGGCAGCCTCGGTGCCCTGGCCTTCGGCCAGTTCGTGCCGGCAGCGCTACTCACCGGGGTGCGGATGCTGCTGCGGCAGGGCATCACCGTGGAGCCGGAGCACCTGGAAAAAGGCCGCGACCTGGCCCTGAAAAGTCTCGAGCAGCTCGATGGCCTGCGGGCCAAATTGCAGGAGAAGCTGGAGGCGGAACTCGCCAAGGCCGAACTACGCTGGGGCAGCACTGAGCAACCCAGTGATCAGTTTGTACAGCTCCGGCTCGCCGCCCAGAAGCTGGCTGACCAGCTCAGCCAGGTGGAGGAGATGGAGACGAGGTTGGAGAGGATGCTGGAGGGCAACCAGACCACTGGCCCGTCGGCAACGCTGCACCTGCCAACGCCGGAGCAGCCAAGGCTGAGCCAACCGGGGCAGCAAGGGCACGAGCCCTGACATCCTGAGCGTCAGGCCAGGCCGCTGACCAAGCCCCGTGCGGATGCCGCGCACTCCCACCCCCCCCCAGGGCTGATTAAAAGTCTGGTCAAGTCGCCCATCCCGGCCCGATCCCAGCCATGGCGAGCAGCTTGGCGATGTCGTGGGCCACGGCGGCCAGCCCAGCTCTCACCGAGTGGTGACCGTGGAGTCCAAGCAGGTTCAGGGCCAGGGTGCGCAGCGTGGCCAGCACCGCTGCACCGGGGCCGCCATAGCGGTGGTCATCTTCATGGAGCTGGGTGTCGCGGAGCCAGTGCCAGCTTTCAATGCACCAGCGGTCCCTCACCAGTTGCAGCAGCGCTTTTGGCGTGGTGCGCAGGCTGGTGAGAAAGAGATGCCGCTGGAGGGAGGGCTTGCCGGCACGCTTGCCGCTGACGACCAGTTCGACGATCCAGCTGCTGCCGGGCCAGGCCTCAGTGATGAAGTCAGGAGCCTGTTTGGCCCTGAGTGTCCAGGTGGTGTCGCGCCCGTGACCGTGCTCTGAAACCGTTGCCGTGAAAGGGATCTTGCGGGAGTAGAGGAACTGCTCGCTGATCTGGCGGTAGAGGGTCCGTTGGTTTGCTTTCACCGTCAGGAGGAAGTCGGCCCCCTGCTCCGTGAGCTGCCGAAAAACGGTTTCTGCGTGTGGAGCGCGTCGGCCTGGATCAAGACGCCCTCGAGATCCATGGTGGAGAGCAGCTCCCGCAGAACCGCGCGCTCGTGGTTCTCGCGGGTGTCATAGGTGGCCTGGGCAATCGCTGCTCCAAGAGCCTTGGAGTAGAGGGTCACCTGGGCAATGAAGGCCCCGCCACCGACCTCGGTCGCGACGATCGAGCCCCGCAGGGTCTTGCCATCGCACACCAGCTGACCCAGACCGGCTGCACCATCAGGAATCTGGGCCAGCATCCAGACCTGCAGCTGCCGGCAGATCTCGGCCACATCCACCTGCAAGAACAGATACCGGAATGTGGAATCAGTGGGAGGTCGCCTGAGCTCAAGCCCCAACGCCTGGATCAGCGCAGCGTGATGGCGGATGGCAAAGCGCTCCAGATCCCGCAGGCTCTGGCAGCCGCTCAAGATCCCGAGCACCGCAACCAGGAGCAGAAACCATTGGGGGAAGCGCACCCCGCGGCGCATCCGTCCCTCGGGAATCGCCTGCAGAAAACTGATCAGGTCGGCAGAGACATTGGCAGGAGAGGGTTCTGGCAAAGAAGGAATCCATTCCCGCCGACCGAACCCAATGGTCGCAGCCCTGCCAAGCTCACTTGTGACGGACTTTCAATCAGCCCTGGGGTGAACCGAGTGCTAACCGAAGCGGATATCGCCAAGATCGCCGGCACTGTTCATGCCTGGCGTAGCGATGGGGAAGTATCTGACTCTTATGAGGATGTCGCAGGATTCTGCTACAGCGCCAAGTTAGATGAGATTGAGAAGAATGGATTTGTGCTTACGCCTGGGCGCTATGTGGGGGCCGCAGATGTGGAAGAGGATGGCGAAGCCTTCGACGAGAAGATGAGGCGGCTCACTGGGTTGCTCAAGCAGCAGCAGGAACAGGGGGCAAAGCTGGATGCGGCGATTGCTCGTAATCTGGCGTTGCTGGGGTTTGGAGCCGAATGACACCAGCCGCCGACAGCCGCTGGCAGCAGCGCCTGAGCAACTTTGAGCGGGCGCTGGCGTTGCTGCGCGAGGCCATGGTGAATGGCCCCTCAGCCCTCAACCAGCTGGAAAAGGAAGGGGTGATCCAACGCTTCGAATACTGCTTCGAGCTGGCCTGGAAACCACGAAAGACTATATGGAGGCCAATGGTTTTGTGTTTGCGGTGGTGATGCCGCGCCAGGTGCTTAAGGAGGCCTTTGCCGCCAAGCTGATTACCGATGGCCAGGTGTGGACCGCCATGCTCGATCACCGCAATTTGCTCTCGCACACCTACAATCCAGTGGTGTTTGAAGAAGCGGTGGAGGCGATTCTCCAGCAGTATCTTCCGGCTATGGAGCGGCTGATCAGTTTCCTGCAGCAGGAGGTGACGCCATGACCCGAGATCCCTTGGTGGCCAGCGAACTGGAGCTCGTGCTTTCTGTGCTGCGCCAGCACCCGGAAATCGAGAGCGCCATCCTGTTCGGCTCCCGCGCCAAGGGCACCCACAGCGATCGCTCCGACGTGGACCTGGCCCTGGCCGGCTTCCTGGGAGCCCTTGGCGCCGAAGCGATCGCCGCCGAACTGGAGGAGCTGCCCCTGCCATACCGCTTTGATGTGCACGCCCTAGCGGCAATCACCCACACGCCGCTGCTGGAGCACATCGAGCGGGTGGGGAAGGTGATTTATCCGGAGCCCAGGCCCCACCCAGCCGAATTACCATAAGAAAACTTCCGTAATTCATCGATGCGCAGCACAATCACCTCCCGCTGGCAGACGGTGGTGCCTGCGGCCATTCGTGAACGGTTCCGGCTGGGGCCCGCCACCCGGCTGGAGTGGGTCGTGGAGAGCGATGGCTCGATCCGCGTGGTGCCGGTGGCTGCCGATCCGATCGCCGCTTTCCGAGGCTCCGGTCCCGGCGGCTCCACCGCCCGGCTCCTGGCGGAGCGCCAGGCGGAGCGGCAGCGGGAGGGTTGATGGCTAGCCGCTGGCTGCTCGACAACTCCGCTCTGCTGGCCCTGCGCGATAACCAATCGGGTGCGGAGCATGTGGCCGCCATCAAGGCCTGCCATGCCCTCTCGGTGGCCGATGCCTGGATTGCCGCAGCCGCCCAGCAGGAAGGGGCGGTATTGGTCCACAAGGATCCAGAATTCCAGGCAATCAGCAGCCTCGCCCAGGAATGGCTTGCTTGAGATCAGAGAGGGCTTCTGCCAGATCTCGGTAGGATGGTCCTCTAGATTGTGCATCGGCAAGATGACCACCGCTGCGTCACTGCCAGAGCTGCTGCAGGCCAAGCTGCAGCCATTGCTGGAGCTGTGCGAGCGCTATGGGGTGGAGAAACTGCAGCTGTTCGGTTCGGCGGCCCGGGGTGAGTTTGATCCAGCCCACATCGATCTTAAATTCATCGTGCAAATGAAGGGGCGACGGGAACCAGCTTATGCCGCACGTTTTTGTGACTTCGCCGATGCACTTGAGGTTCCTTATGGTCGGCCAGTTGATCTGCTGACGGAGTTGATGATCGCGAATCCCTATTTCAAGGCTGCAATCGCCCAAGAGCGAACTGTCTTGCCAAAGACCGCGCACTAATGATGCACCCCGAAGCCACCCGCCGCCTCGGCCACGCCTTGCAGGCCATCAGCTCAATCCAGCGGTATACCTCCAACGCTCCCTTGCAGGAAAGCCTCAGCGACGACCTGACCCGCAACGCCGTGCAACGCCAGCTGGGCATCGTGCAGGAAGCGATGCGGGTGGCGTTGGTCAAGGAACCATCCCTGCGGCAGACCTGGCTGGATGTCGATGCGCTGCTAACAGGCTGCGCTCGGATGCGGGATTGGGAGCATGAGGTGGCCTTGGCTGATCTGGTGGGTTTTGTGGGAGGGGATTTGAAGGTGTGGCAGGGGAGGTTGGCGGAGGGGTTGAGGTTGCAGCAGGAAGAGGGAGTGAAGTTGGATCAGTAGATTGCTGAGAATTTGAGGAGGTTGAGATATGAGTTCTGAATGGCAGGAATACCGCCTCGGCGATATCACCCGCTGGGCGTCAGGTGCAACGCCGAGCAAGCAGAACCCTGAATACTGGGGAGGTTCCATACCCTGGATCAGCGCATCCTCAATGAAGGCAAAAATCTGCGCCATCTCAGATGAACGCATTACAGAAGAAGCGGTCAGGTCTGGCGCAAGAATGTGCGAGCCAGGCACGATCCTGCTCTTGGTAAGAGGCAGTGAATTACACAAAAGAATCCCGATTGGTGTCGCCACGACAAGAGTCGTATTCAACCAGGATGTAAAAGCAATAACCACTTGCTCTGGTGATCTTTTGGGTGATTACCTTTATTACTTACTGAAGGGAAATGAGGAATTTTTATTGAACTCCGTCGAGTTCACTGGGATTGGAGCGGGAAAACTTGAAACCCCTTTCCTTCAGGATCTTGTCTTTCCGCTTCCGACAAGAGAGGAGCAGACGTTAATTACAGATTTTATGATCGCACTTGACGACAAGATCGAACTGAACCGCAAGACCAACGAAACCTTGGAGGCGATGGCAAAGGCACTCTTCAAGTCGTGGTTTGTGGATTTCGATCCAGTCAGGGCGAAGGCAGAAGGCCGCCCCACTGGATTGCCAGCAGTAATCAGTGACCTGTTCCCAGATTCATTTGAGGATTCAGAACTGGGCGATATTCCGAGTGGGTGGAGAGTCGCTCCAGTGGGAGATGTTGTTGAGTGCGTTGGAGGTTCGACTCCCTCGACAAACGAACCCAAATACTGGGATGGTGGTGAATACTTCTGGGCGACACCCAAAGACCTTTCCTCTCTGTCAGAACCATTTCTTCTGGATACAGCGAAAAAGATAACTGCTGATGGGGTTCAGCGTATTTCGTCGGGCATTCTTCCCGTTGGAACTGTTCTTCTTTCGTCAAGAGCACCAGTTGGTTACGTTTCTGCTGCCTGTGTTCCCGTCTCAATCAATCAGGGTTTTATTGCTTTGAAGAGCAATGGTCTGATGTCAAGCGCCTATCTACTGAACTGGTGCTTGAGCAATGTTCAGCAGTTCAAAGACAGGGCATCAGGCACAACCTTTGCTGAAATCTCAAAAGCAGCATTTAGACCAATACCGCTTCTGGTTCCCAGAGAAGAGGTGGCGAAATCTTTTTCTGATAAAGCGCATACGCTATACGAACGGGTCGTGTCAAATATGCGGCAATCAACTCTACTCGCATCGACCAGGGATGCCCTACTCCCCAAACTCATTTCAGGCGAAATCCGCATCCCTGACGCCGAGAAGATGCTTGAGGAGGTTGGTATCTGATGGCAACGTCAGCTGAGCAAATTGATCTGTGGCGACAAGCGCCCAGCGAACACCAGCGGTTGGAATTCAAGGAGGCTAAGCAGCAATTCGGCACTCGCAAGCTCAACGAATATTGCGTTGGGCTTGCTAACGAAGGTGGCGGGTTTCTGCTGTTGGGCATCGCCGATAAGCTCCCACGCCCTGTTGTGGGCACAAAGGCATTCCAGAACATTGTCGCTGCTGCTGAAAACCTGTTTAAAGCCGTCCGTTTCCGCGTGGATATCGAGGAAGTCAACCATCCTGATGGGCGGGTGCTGGTCTTCCACATCCTATCGAGACCGCGCGGTACGGCCTACAATCTGGACGGCAAGTACCTGATGCGAGCCGGCGAAGCGTTGGTCCCGATGAGCGAGGATCAAATGCGCCGTATCTTCTCCGAAGGCCAGCCCGAATGGCTCGAAGAACCATCCTGCAGCGGCCTTGACGCACAGGATGTGGTTGAGTTGCTGGACACACAAACGTTCTTCGAGCTTCTAAAGCTTCCTTATCCCACCGACCGTGCTGGCGTCCTTGAGCGGCTTGTCGGAGAGAAGCTGATTGATCATCTTGATGGCAGCTTCTCGATCAGGCGTATCGGGGGCCTCCTGATGGCGCGAAGAATGCACGATTTTCCAGATCTCTCACGCAAAGCCGTGCGCGTTATTGTCTACTCTGGCGTATCAAAGCTGCAGACCAGGCTGGATCAAATCTTCACACGTGGCTATGCAGTCGGCTATCAAGAACTCGTTCAGTCGATCTATGCCCAACTTCCGCAAAATGAAGTAATCGAAAATGCACTACGCAAAGAGTTAAAGCTAGTGCCAGACGTGATCATTCGTGAGCTTCTCGCCAATGCGTTGATCCACCAGGACTTTACATGCACTGGTGCTTCAGTAATGATCGAAATCTACAGTGACCGCGTAGAAATCTCAAACCCAGGTGAGCCCTTGGTGCCGGTGGAGCTCTTCATCGATGGCTACCGATCGCGCAATGAACGCCTTGCTGATCTGATGCGTCGCCTAGGCATCTGTGAAGAGAAAAGCAGCGGCATCGATCGAGTTGTGGATGCGGCTGAGGTGTATCAACTGCCTGCTCCAGATTTTCAAGCCGGCTTTCTCCGCACGATTGTGACGATCTTCGGCCCCCGTCCGTTTAATCAAATGGATCGAAACAACCGGGTTCGGGCCTGTTATCAACACTGCGCGCTCAGGTGGGTGATGGGCGAGCGGATGACCAATCAGACGCTTCGAGAGCGGTTCCGCCTTGGGGAGGAGAAAGCAGCCGTGACGTCCCAAGTGATCGCAGCGACAATCGAGGCCAATCTGATCAAGCCAGATGGCAGCGTCGGCGCCTCGCGCAAGTTCGCCCGCTACCTCCCTTTCTGGGCATGAGGCCTTTTTAATGGGAACCCGTCGTCGCCGATGCTCAATCCCCCAACTCGACTGGGCTGCAGGCAATCTCGTATTTAAGGCTTTCCCCGGTTCGCCGTTCTCTGGCATGGCAAAGGCCAGCTGCGGTTTCTCTGGTTTCCTCCCATGGTTCTGATCACAGAAGTCCCTCTGGAGCAGCAGGCCCGCGATCTGGTCATCCTGTTCCAGGCTGCCGATGGCCAGGTGTCGCTCGATGTGCGCCTGGAGGCTGACACCGTCTGGCTCAGTCAGGCTCAGATGGCCGAGCTGTTTGGCCGGGAACGCTCGGTGATCAGCAGGCACGTGGGCAATGTGTTTCGAGAGGGGGAGCTGCCAGAAAAAAGCAATGTGCATTTTTTGCACATTGCCGGTGCCGACCGGCCCGTGGGCTTCTACAGCCTTGATGTGATCATCTCCGTGGGCTACCGCGTCAAGTCACCTCGCGGCACCCAGTTCCGGATTTGGGCTACCCAGGTGCTGCGCCAGCATCTGATCGAGGGCTACACGCTCCACCAACACCGCATCCAGGAACGGGGCCTCGGCGATCTGCAAGATGCTCTCGCCTTGATGGCCCGCACCCTCAGCTCCAGGGGCCTGGTGAGCGATGAAGGCCAGGCGGTGCTGGAGGTGGTGCAGCGCTACAGCCGCGCCTGGCGCTGGTTGCTCGCCAACGACGAGGATCGGCTCGCGCCCGCATTCGCAGAACCGGATGGCGTGCCTGAGGCCCTCCTGATCGCCGAAAGCGCACCCCAACAGAAAGACCTGATCATCCGCCTGGTGATGGCCCTGCTGGAGGATCAGGACTCGCCATGACCCCAGCCCAACCCTTCGCCCTGCGCCTGTTCGTGCCCTTGGGGATGCCGGAAGGCATGCGCATCGTGGAGAAGAGCAACTGGAGCGGCATCGGCTTCGTGGTGCCTTCCCAGGCGGCCGTGATGCTGCTGGCACGCTCCGCCAACGGCCTGATCGAATGGAAGGATGCCGGCGGGCTAAGCCTGCGGGAGCATCGGCAGCGTCAGGTGCCCATAGCAGAGGAGGTAAGCAATGGCTGATCCTTCAACATCCCGCGAACCAGATCTCCCCTACTCCCCACCCCTAACTCTCACCCCGGCGCTGCTCAACCGCGTCGCCGCCATCGCCGAAGCCCTCGGCCGCTGGAGCGCCCGTCAGAACGCATTGCCATCACCGCGCCTGCGCCGCGAAAACCGCATCCACACCATCCAGGCTTCCCTGGCGATTGAGCAGAACAGCCTCAGCCTGGAGCAGGTGACCGCGTTGTTCGATGGCCAGCGGGTGATCGGTCCGGCCCGCGACATCCAGGAGGTGCGCAATGCCATCGCCGCCTACGACGCCCTGCCCCGCTGGGATCCCTCCAATCCCCAGCATCTGCTGGAAGCCCACGGGCTGTTGATGGCGGGGTTGATCGACGCCCCTGGCCGCTTCCGCAGCGGCGGCGTGGGCATCTACCGCGGCGATCAACTCGTGCACATGGCACCGCCAGCCGCCAGAGTGCCGGATCTGGTGAACGACCTGCTGACCTGGCTGGCCGCCAGCGCCTGGCATCCCCTGCTCGTGAGCTGCGTGGCCCACTACGAGCTGGAGTTCATCCATCCCTTCGCTGATGGCAATGGCCGCCTCGGCCGCCTTTGGCAGACCCTGATCCTCAGCCGCTGGAATCCGCTGCTGGCCTGGCTGCCGATCGAGGAAGTGATCCGCTCGCGCCAGCAGGGTTACTACGAATCGCTGGGCCAGGCGGATCAGCTGGGTGATCTGGAGCCCTTCGTGTCCTATCAGCTCGAAGCCATCCACGATGCCCTGCGTTCGGAGATGAGTTCGGAGAAAGGTTCGGAGGTAGCTGCGAAGCTTGGCGGGGTCATCGGAGCGGAGCGGGGGCTGGCCATTGATCAGCGGATCCTGGGGGATCTCACCGCTGAGCCCACCCTCTCGGCCCGTCGCCTTGCCGAACGGCTGCAGCTCAGCCAGCGAGCGGTGGAGAAGCACCTGGCAGCCCTGCAGCGGTCCGGTCGCTTACTCCGCCATGGCTCACCCCGGGGCGGGTATTGGCAGGTTCTTTAGCTTATCCCATGGCACTGATCACCGAAGACCATCTGGAGCAGCAGTGCCTTGAGTGGTTCAAGGCACTGGGATACGCCAATGCCTTTGCTCCAGATCTCGCACCCGACGGCACCACACCAGAACGCAACGACTTCAGGCAGGTCATCCTTACGGGGCGTCTGCGTTCAGCACTCCAGCGCCTGAACCCAGGCGTCCCAGCAGGCACCATCGAGACAGCGGTGCTGCAACTGGCTAACCCCAACGTTCCTGGTCTGCTGGCCTCCAACCGCAACTTCCACCGCTGGATGACCCAGGGTTTACCCATCACCTACATGGATGGCAACCAGCAGGTAGGCATTCGTCTCAAGGTGATTGGCTTCGACGACCCCGCCACCAATGACTGGTTGGTGGTGAACCAGTTGGCGATTCAGGGCAGCAAGTACAACCGCCGCCCTGATCTGGTGGTCTACGTCAACGGACTACCGCTAGCGGTGATCGAACTGAAGAACCCAGCCGATCACAAGGCAGACATCTGGGCCGCGTTCAACCAACTGCAGACCTACAAGCAAGACATCCCCGATCTGTTCACGTCCAATGTGCTGCTGGTGATCAGCGATGGCATCCAGGCCCGCTTGGGGTCCTTGAGTGCTAATCAAGAACGGTTCCAGCGCTGGCGCACCATCGAAGGTGTCAACAACGAAGTCGATCCGCTGGGCAATCACCGGGACCTGGAGACCCTGGTGAGGGGGATCTTCGATAAGGGGCGTCTGCTGGAATTCGTTCGTCATTTTTGCCTCTTTGAGGAAGACGGGCAGATCGTCAAGAAGATCGCCGCCTACCACCAGTTCCACGCCGTCAGGGAAGCGGTCGAACGGGTCGTCGAGGCAAGCAGACCCGATGGCGACAAGAAGGGTGGCGTCGTTTGGCACACCCAGGGCGCTGGCAAGAGCATCGAAATGGCCTGTCTGTCGGGCACGTTGCTCACCGATCCCCGCATGCAGAACCCCACCCTGGTGATCGTGACCGACCGCCAGGACCTGGATGGGCAACTGTTCGGGGTCTTTGCTGGCGCCGGCGATCTGCTGGGCGAATCCCCCAAGCAGGCAAACTCAAGACAAGAACTCAGAGACCTTCTTGCCAACCGACCTAGCGGCGGCATCATCTTCACCACCATTCAGAAGTTCGCTACCGAACCTGATGAAGACAAGTTCCCTGCCCTGACTGAGCGCCACAACATCGTGGTGATCTGCGATGAGGCACACCGCACTCAATACGGGTTCAAGGGTCGCTTCGACACCAAGACAGGAGAAATCAAATATGGATTGGCAAAGGCGCTGCGTGATGCCCTCCTCCAGGCCACCTTTCTTGCCTTCACGGGAACACCGATCTCCCAAGACGACCGTGACACCCAGGCGGTCTTTGGGCACTACATCTCCATCTACGACATTCAACAGGCAGTGGAGGACGGTGCCACGGTGCCGATTTACTTTGAATCACGCCTGGCAAAACTGGCGCTCAAAGAACCATTGCTCCTTCAGGTGGATGAGCAGGTGGATGATCTCTTCGCTGATGAAGACGATATCCCTGCTGCCGAAAGGGCAAAGAGCAGATGGGCAGCACTGGAGGCCCTGGTAGGCGCAGAACCACGCCTCAAGCAGGTGGCAGCAGATCACATCGCCCATTTTGAGCAACGCTCACGCACCCAACCAGGCAAAGCGATGGTGGTGGCGATGAGCAGGGACATCTGTGCTCGCCTCTATGACGCCATCGTGACCTTGCGCCCTGAGTGGCACGATGATGCTCCGAGCAAAGGTGTGATCAAGGTGGTGATGACGGCATCAGCATTGGATGAGCAGTACCTTCAACCGCACCACACCACCAAGCAGCAAAAGAAGGATCTAGAGAAGCGGTTCAAGGATCCTGCCGACCCGCTGAAGATTGTGATCGTTCGGGATATGTGGTTGACGGGATTTGATGCTCCCTGTCTGGCCACGATGTATGTGGATAAACCGATGAAGGGGGCGAACCTGGCCCAAGCGATTGCCCGCGTGAACAGGGTGTTCAAGGACAAACCAGGCGGTCTGGTGGTCGATTACATCGGTATCGCCCCTCAACTCAAGGAAGCCCTGGCGACCTACACGGCATCGAAGGGCAAAGGACAACCGACCATTGATACCAGTGAGGCGCTTCGGATCCTCAAGGAGAAAATCCAGGTTGCCCGTGACATCCTTCACCCAATCGATTGGAGCGGGTTCAGGGAACCCAAAGCAGCGATGGCACTGTTGCCCAATTGCTTGGATCACGTCCTGGAACTGCCAGATGGCAAGAAGCGATACTGCGACACCGTGCTGGCGATCACGAAAGCGTTTGCCTTATGCGGAACCCTTGATGAAGCAATGTCACTCGATCCTGAGGTCACCTTCCTTCAAGCGATCCGAGCGCCATTGATCAAGGGTGACGAAATGGGAGGAGATGGTCGTGCCCCTAAAAATATAGATTATGAGTTGCGGCAACTGCTCTCTGATGCCCTGATTTCAGATGGAATTACTGATGTTTTCAAGGTCGCAGGACTTCAAAAACCAGATATAAGCATTTTGTCGGATCAGTTCCTGGCAGAGGTCAGCAAGATCCCCCAGAAGAACCTGGCGGTTGAACTGCTCCAGCGGTTGCTGAGAGATGAAGTTCAGACCCGCTTCAAGACCAACGTGGTCAAGCAGAAGCGGTTCAGCGAACTGCTCCAGGCATCCCTGAACAAATACGCCAACCGCTCCATCGAGGCTGCACAGGTGATCGAGGAACTCATTGCGATGGCAAAGCAGTTCCGTGATGAAGCAGAGAGAGTTGATGCGATGGGACTGTCTGTTGCTGAAGTTGCGTTCTACGATGCCCTGGCGAACAACCAAGCAGCACAGGATCTGATGGGCGATGAGGTGCTGATGAAGATGGCACGGGAACTGGCAGAGAAACTAAGGGACAATCTCAGCATCGATTGGCAATACAAGGAAAATGTACGGGCGAAATTGCGAACGATGATCAAGGCACTTCTTAAACGCTATAAGTATCCGCCCGATCAAGAACCAGCGGCAATTGAACTGGTGCTACAACAGACAGAGATGATTTCAGAGGAATGGGCGAGAGAAGATCTTGGCGACAAAATTCAAGCAGCAGTGGCTGATGCGCCTCCATCGGACGGTCCCTGAAGCATCCGTTTCATGGTTTTGACGCAGGAAACGGCAAAATCAGGTAGGATGGTTTCAACTCGTGAAGCCATTGTGTTCAAAAGTCTTCTGGGCATGTTGTTTGCGGCCCTCGTCTTTGTTCAGGTTCCTCAGTGGGACAACGACTGGACCAAGTGTTCTGTTTCGGTTCCCGACACTGCTTGTCATTGGTATGTGGTGAACCCGGACAACACGTTTGGTAAGGGTTTCAGTTGGATCACTGCTCCTGAATTTGATGTCGCCGCTTTGAATGACATTGGCGCTCAGCACGAAGTGACCGTCGCAAAGGGTTACCAGACCACTGTGGAACTTATGAATGCTGACTCAGATATTAAATATGGCGACGACTATTGATTTTTGCGCTAAAAGTGCTTATTTAATCTGGATTTATGAGGAACATGTTTTGGCTGCATGAACCTTTCATCAGGTGTAAAAAATCACAAAAAAATTAGGTTAGAAATGAACCAGACTTGTCAGGTCTCTTGTAAGCTGGAGAATTCCTATCGGAAGGAAAACCAGTCGAGTCGTTGCCCTTCTCCCGCCTCGCTGTTCACCACCAACTCCACACCCCTCACGGTGCCGTCGGCTTTGTACCAGGGGTCTTGGCAGAGAGCCGTGAACACCTGCCGCGCCTCCTCGAGGCTCTGAAAGTCGCCGACCGGCACAACCCCCCAGGAATCGTGAGTGCGGATGCTGAACGTCATAGCGACAGGTTCCTGGAGGGCAGGGCCGGTGGGGCTCCAGGACCCCCTTGGTGATTCCCATCATCGTGGAGCCCCTTCCCACAGCCCCACTCCGGCCCAGCACCGCTCCGATGGCGAATGATCCGATCGCGCCAACGTGGACTCCTGGAGGGTCGGGCGCATCGGGCAGGATGGGCTCCGCGCCATTCCACCCCCACCTGTCTGCATCCATGGTCGCGGTTCCACCCTCCCGCTCCGCCGTCCGCCGGGACTGGATCTTCTGGCTGGTCCTCGGCGTGTGTTTCGGGATTGGCCATGGCATCACCGAGCGGCTGATCCGGGCCCAGGGCGAGAGGGGCGCTCCCGCCGGCCATCAGAACTTTGGCGTCGAGGCCTTCCCCGGCGAGACCCTCGAGGCCCTCCGCCGTCGCCACGGCGGCGCACCGCGGGATGTGTGGGTTGATTTCGAGTCCCTGGAGCAAGAGAAACGCAACCAGCAGGACCAGGCGGATGCGGAGAAGCAGCGCGCCGAGCTGGAGGAGCGTCAGCGGGCCGAAGACCGACAGGCCCAGCAGGAGGCGGAACAGGCTCGCCTCGATGCCCTTGATGGGGCAGCACCCTCCACCCCCGCTGCAGGTGGAAGCACCCTGCTGGAGTCGCAGCCCCAGCCTGCAGCACCGAATCTCGAGGTCCCCCCCCCCTCCACCGGCTCCAGCCCGGAGCCGGCCGGCGGGACAGGCCTGAAACTGCCGGCCCTGCCGGAGGCCCCACCGGCGCCGAGCCCCGCAACCCGTCCCTGATCTGCCACAGTTCCAGCAGACCTGTGGCCCTCTAGCCGGTTTCGTCCATGAGTGCCCCCCAATCCCTCTTCCAGGCCGCCGTGAATCGGCTGGCGGCCCGCCTGGGCAGTGGCCTGGCGGATACCGCCGCCACCCTCAGCCTGCTGGCCCAGGACGCGCCGGCCCGCGTTCAGCAGGAGCTCAGCCTCTTCTGGGAGGAGGTGGAACAGGAGGCCGCTCGGCTCGATCGCCAGGCCAACCCCGCCACCACCGTGGCGGCTCCTGAGGGCTCCACGGCTTCCTCCAGCCGCGCTTGGGGCGGCGTCTACGGCGGTGCCGCACCCTTCCGGGGATCCCCCCAAGGTGATCCGCAGGAGGCGATCGATGCCCTGCGAGCCCAGGTGGCCCAGCTCGCCTGTCGTCTGGATGGAGGTTCCGCCCGTGGTGCGGCCGCTGCTTCAGCGTCCTCCAATCAGGGCCCGGGGCCGAAGGCCTGATGACCATCCCCCCGGCTCTCCCCTGGGGCACCCGCCTCCTTCGGCCCCTACGCATCTGGAGAGTGGTGATCCAGCTGCTGGTGGGCCTCTGGTGGGACAGCCGCCGCTGGAGCTACCCCGAAGGTTGGAGCGCCGAACGGCTGGCGGTGCGCCGCCGCCGTCAGGCCCGCTGGCTCACTTCCGAATTCCTCGGCCTGGGCTCGGCCTTCATCAAGCTCGGCCAGATCCTCTCGGCCCGCCCCGATGTCTTCCCTGCCGAGGTGGTGGAAGAGCTCTCCCATCTACAGGACCGGGTGCCCGCCTTCCCTTTCCCGGTGGTGGAGCAGATCCTGGCCGCTGAACTGGGGGAGCGCCGCCTGGAAATCATTGACCTGGAGGTGGAGCCGCTCGGTTCGGCCAGCCTGGCCCAGGTGCACCGCGCCAGCCTCCGCAGCGGCCGGCAGGTGGTGTTCAAGGTTCAGCGGCCCGGTCTGGAGCCCCTGTTTCGCCTCGATCTGGAGGTGCTCCAGCAGGTGGCGGGCGCGGTGCAGCGCCATCCCCGCTGGGGCCGTGGCCGCGACTGGGTGGGGATCGCCAAGGAGTGCCGGCGTGTGTTGCTGCGGGAACTGGATTTCCGGCTGGAGGCCGAGCATGCCGCCCGCTTCCGCCAGCAATTCCTCGACGATGCCGGCATCCGCATCCCAGCGGTGGTGTGGGAGCTGAGTTCCCGCCGGGTGCTCTGCCTCGACTACGTGCCCGGCATCAAGATCACCGACCGGGCCGCCCTCGTGGAGGCCGGGGTGGACCCCGGCGCCATAGCCGAAAAAGGTGCCGCCAGCTACCTGCAGCAGCTGGTGCGCTACGGGTTCTTCCACGCCGATCCCCACCCGGGGAACCTGGCGGTGGCCCCTGATGGGGCGCTCATCTACTACGACTTCGGCATGATGGGCCAGCTCTCGGAGCGCCTGCGCAGCCGCATCGGCCGCATGGTGCGGGTGGC
>JAPLIE010000196.1 GCA_026389265.1 Cyanobacteriota bacterium
ACCCACACCCGAGTCGGAGAAGGCGGAATCGGAAAGTCCGGCATCCTCGAGCTCATGGAAGGCCTCCGAACCCCGACCGAGGCGGCGCCAGCGGGCCGTGGCAGTTTGGTAGAGGCGCTCATGCAGGCCGGTGTCGGCGGATTCGATCGGCGTCGGCAGGGCCGAGGGGGCGGAGTCGAGGGAGAAGGGAATGAACTGATCGAGGATCTGCTCAGAGGGATGAAGGGCCGGCACCCGGGCCACCGAGGAGAAGGACAGGGAGATCCAGCCGCCGGCGAGGCCGGCTTTGCGGAAGCCGAGCTCCACGCGGTAGTCGCGGTCGGAGAGGGGAACGGGGATGTACCACTCACTGGCTTGGGCATTCACCACCACCTCCTGCAGGGTATGGGGGTGGGAGGAGCCGCCGGCCAGACCGGTCACATCGGCCACCCGCAGGCAGAGCTGGCTGGCTCCAGCGATGGCGGCGGCTTCGCGGTCGGCCTCGGCGATATCCCAGAACACATAGGCCCACTGGGGATCGCGGGGCAGGAACACCACTCGCGTCTCGGCGGCCGGGCGGGGCGCGGGGGCCATCTCGGCCTCAATCGCCGCTAGATCAGCGGAAGCCTCAGCCTCGTAGCTGCCAACCACCGCAGCCTTATTGGTGCCAGCCAGCGCCGACTCGTAGCTGCCGACTATCACAACCTCATTGGTTCCAACCGCCGCAACCTCATAGCTGCCAACCACCGCAGCCTCAGTGAAGGACTCGGTTGCCACAACCTCGTCCTCTGGCAACCGCGAAGCGATGGCGTCAGCCAGCCCGTCGCGATACTCACTGCTGTAGCGCCTCACTCCGAGGGTCCTGGCGAGCTCTCGGAGCTGGCGCATGCTGAGCGAAGCCAGATTTGCGAAGGGATTCGATTTCGCCATCTGCGCTTCAGTTCGGAACATTACGAAACATGATCCCGGATTCCCCGGGGCCGGGATCGGACCTGTTAGGAGATGGCCACATCTGAACCCCGCCACCGCCCGGCCGCTCCACCAAGGCCGTGAGCAGGGTTCCAGCGCACAGCAGGCCCACCAACGCCAACCAGGGTGGGAGCCGTGCCCCGCCCCGCCAGGGCGGCGCGAAAAAGAAGCGACCCCGCCGCCGCGCCGCGCCGATCCCCAAGGGCCTGCCGCAGCGGCCGCAGACCAGGCGACCGGAGAGGCCGCGGTCGGCTTTCACCGTCCAGCTCCCGCAGTCAGGACAAGCCATGTCGACCGCTCCCAGCCCCTGAAAACACCGATCCAGTCTTGATCAGATTCGCTGCCGATGGGTGCGCCCATGGGCCGCCGCTCCAGCAGATCCTCCAGGCCCCGGGCGGCCGCAGCCGCGACGCAAACAATACGTCTGTACTATTGACGGATGCGATGGAGGCCTCGATGCCGGCCGATCCCCCTGTCCATTCCCCTGTCCATTCCCCTGTCCATTCGGTACCCCTCCATCCGAACTGGCGCGGACTGGCGGAGCTGCCCCGGGGCATTCCCCTCCCCCTGGCAACCGTGCTGGGCTCCAGCACCTGCGCCCTGGCCTCAAGCCACGTGGCGGCCGGATTCCCCAGCCCCGCGGACGACTACGTAGAAGCCCGCATCGACCTCAACCTGGCCCTGATCCCCCGCCCCCTCTCCACCTTTTTCATGCGGGTGAGCGGCGATGCCATGGCCGGGGACGGCATCCTCGATGGCGACCTGCTGGTGATCGACCGCAGCCTGGAGGCCCGGCCGGGACTGGTGGTGGTGGCCACCCATGGCGGCGCCTTCATCGTGCGGCGGCTGGAGGGCCGGCGCGGCAGCGCCACCGGTCGGCTGGTGGCCAGCGACGGCCTCTCCGCACCGATTGCCCTGGCGGAAGGGGAGGCGGAACTCTGGGGCGTGGTGATCCATGCCGTCCACCATCTGGCGGGGGGGCGCCCGGGGCGGCACTGAAGGGGCAGCCGACCGCTCCGGGGGCCGGCGCTCGATCGCCGCCCACGGGCCTGTGGGAACGCTCCTAGTCGCTGCGGGGGGAGGGGGTGGCAACCAAAAGCCCACGCCGGCGGAGTTCGCGGCGGAACTCGACGGACAGCCCATCGGTCATCCAGGCGCGACGCAACTGGTCGAACAGGGCCATGCAGCGGAGGCCGATGGTGAGGCAGACGAGGAGCTGAAGGATGGATTTCAGCACGCCCAGCCAATGTGCTGACGCAAGCTTAGGGGGTCGATTCTGGTAGGGGGTCGATTCTGGGGTCGATCCAATGCCACCTTTCCAGGAAGCGGCTGCGGGCGCCATGCTGGAGCGCCGTGGGGTGGGCCGATGGCTCCCGACGATCCGCTGCCGCCCCTGAGCCTGGCCGAACTGGAAACCCTTTTGGCCGCCCTCGACCCCCGGCTCGACGGGTTCGGTGAGGGGGAATCCTGCCTCGACGACGCCCTGGCCTACCTCGCCCGGCTTGGCGTTCCACAGAGCGATCAGGGCGAGGCTCCCGCCCTGATCCGCTGGCTGGAGGGGTGGCGGGCTGCCGGGGGCGATCGCCGCACCCTGCGGCTGATGGTGGCCACCCTCCTGGTCCAGCGGGGCGATCCGAGCGAGAGCTGATTGGCACGATCTGGGCGCGGTCTGATCGAGGCGCTCGGATGGCCTGGGCCTGGGCACCGGTGAACACCACGCCACCGGCACCCACCGGGGGGAGGCTGGGAACGGCGGATGGGAGGATCGGCTTATGGGGGTTGTGGGCAACGCCGCAGAGTTCACCATGGTTGACCCTGCCGCAGCGAGCGCCCGTGAGTCCGCGATGAGCGCGGCACGGCGGCAGCGCCTCTTAGCCCACTTGGAGGAGCTGGCCCGGCCGCGCCACGCCCGTTGGGATGCCCTCGGGCTGCTGGCGGTGCGCGCTTACATCCGCGATCGCCTGGGTGCCCTGGGCTTGGTGGAGGAGCACCGCTTCCGCAGCGGCATCGACGACGGCACCAACCTGATCCTGCGCCTTCCAGGCCGGCAGAACGGGCTCGCTCCCCTGCTGGTGGCGGCCCACTACGACGGCCCGCTCAATTCCCCCGGCGCCGACGACAACGCCACCGGCGTGGCCGCCCTGCTGGAGCTGGCCGAGCGCTGGGTCCGCCAACCGCCCCGGCGGCCCGTGTGGCTGGTGGCCTTCGACCAGGAGGAGTGGGGCCTGCTCGGCAGCGCCGCCCTGGCGGCGGATCTCAAGGCCGCCGGCCAGAGGCTGAAGCTGATGGTGAGCCTGGAGATGCTGGGCTACACCGCCCCCCAGCAGCGCTATCCGATCGCGGCGATGCGCGCCCTCTACGGCGAACGGGGCGACTTCATCGCCGTGGTGGGAAACACCGCCACGGCCCCCCTCATGCCGGGACTGGCCCGGCGCATGGGCCGCCATGTGCCCACGCGGGTGCTGCCGGTGCCGAATCGGGGCAAGGCGCTGCCGGATGTGCGCCTCAGCGACCACTCCCCCTTCTGGGACCTGGGATATGACGCCCTGCTGATCACCGACACCTCCTTCCTGCGCAATCCCCACTACCACCGCCCCAGCGACACG
Source organism: Cyanobacteriota bacterium (assembly GCA_026389265.1). Classification (GTDB taxonomy): domain Bacteria; phylum Cyanobacteriota; class Cyanobacteriia; order PCC-6307; family Cyanobiaceae; genus Cyanobium. The sequence continues at coordinate 3,555 of JAPLIE010000196.1, forward strand.
ATCGAGAGCCTTGATCTGCCCTTTCTGGCGGCGGTCACCGAGGCGGTGGCGGCGGGCTTGGAGGGGCTGTGAGGGCGGCGGCGACCTCGACACCATCGTTGTGGCCGACCTCTTCTGATCAAACCGGAGCGCTCCCCGGCCGTGCCATAAGCCGCCGGCGACCTGAATCAGCAGGTCCTGACCAAGGGCGAGTCCAGAGCTGTTCCTGTTTGAGCGCCTGATCCCCGCACGATCGGCGCCGTCACCAGGATGGAAGCCCCGATCGGCTGGCCATGGTGATGGAGGTGCTGAGCGCGGCGGACCGCCAGAAGATCGATGGCTCCGACGACGCGCTCTTCTATGCGGAACCCCGTTTTGTGCAGCACCTCGATGCCGCCTTCCGGGCCCGGCTCACCGAGATCTACCGCGACCGGATCCCCCAGCGCGCCGTGGTGCTCGACCTGATGGGCAGCTGGGTGAGCCATCTTCCCGAAGATGGCGAGTACGCGGAGGTGATCGGCCACGGCCTCAATGAACGGGAGCTGCAGGCCAACCCCCGCTTCAGTCGCTACTGGGTGCAGAACCTCAACACCAACCAGCAACTGCCCCTGGACGATGCGAGTGTCGATGCGGCTCTGGTGGTGGCGGGCTGGCAGTATTTGCAGCAGCCCGAGGCGATCGCCGCCGACCTGCTGCGGGTGGTGCGGCCCGGCGGCGTGCTGATCGTGGCCTTCTCGAATCGCATGTTTTCTCAGAAGGCGCCCCGGATCTGGCTGGAGGGCACAGACCGCGATCGGCTGGCCGGCGTGGCCCGCGTGCTGATCGCTCAGGGCTGGCCCCGGCCGGAGCTGTTGGCGGAAGCCACCCGCCATCCGGGGCCCCTGGGGTGGGTGGGGGGCAATGGCGATCCCTTCTTCGCGGTGATTGCCACCCGGCCCTAGCAGCCGAATCGGGATCCTGAAGCGGCCTTCGGCGAATCGGTGCGTGAAGGGGATGAAGCGACCGCCTGCGCCGAGCGTCGCCATCCGGCCGCTGAGGCGTGCCACGCCGGTCAGGGCGGTGGTGTTCGAGGGGCGGGAGGTGGTCAGTCCATCGCGGAATGTCTCAACGAGCGCCTAGCGCACCAATCATGGATTGCACTGCGCGCAATGCTGAGGATCGGCCCGCAGCAGCCCATCGCGGCGAGGCACTTCGGCGCGGTGATCGCAGTGGGCGCAGCCGTGAATCTCGGCACGCAACAGGGCGGTGGGTAGGCAGCACCAGTCGCAGGGCAGACCAGGCACTCGGCCCACCAATCCCCAGCCCGGGGATCCGCAGCTGGGGCAGGGGGTGCGGATGCGGCGCACCAGCCGGAAGGCCAGCCGCCGGATGCTGGCCATGCGGGTGGGGTTGCGGTGGGCCCGCATGTCGGTTTCCAGCAGGGCAAGGCCATCGGCCGAATGGGCGGCGGCCCCTCGGATGGCCTGCTCCAAAACCTGGGGGCACTGCAGCCCGCGCACGATCGGGCACGGGTCGCTGGGGTGAGGATCGCTGCGGTGGGGGCGCACGATCACCCCGTGGGCCGGAAAACCGATGCGCTCCAGCCAGGAGCCGGGATCAGCGCCAGCCGCGATCACGGAGTGGCTGAAGTTGGTGGGTGGCCCTTCGAGCCGTTCGCTGATCACCAGGTCGCGGTGGCGATCCACGAAGGTCATCCATTCGATCGCCAGGGGCAGGAAGGGGATGGCGGGGTGGGGGCCGAAGCTGCCCTCGCTGGCCAGGCCCAGGCTGGCACCGGTGGCATCCAAAGCGGCCTCGGCCTTGAGGCGGCAGGTGGAGGCGGCATCGGCGGGGCGGGGCCTCTCTCCTGTAAAGGTGCCGAAGTCGTCCGTGTCGATCTGATCGGCCACCACCAGCTCCAGACCGAGGCCCTGGCGAAAGGGCCGCGCCATGGCGCGCTCCTTGCCATGGCGGCTGGCCAGCAGTACGAGGGGGCGTGGGCCTGGTTGGATGCCAGAAGCAGGGCTTCCAGCCATGGGCAAAGGTTGCAATAGAGCCAGAAACTAGGCAGGGTGCGCTGACATCGGCGGGGCCGGTATTCGCTGCCCCAGCCATCCGATCCCACGATTTTGGTGGGCCATGGCCCAAACGATCACCCGAACTTATGGGGCGCATTGGCATTGCTGGGCACTGCGGCCACCCACACCCTCGTGCCAGTCCCTAACGTTCGCGAACTTCAGGCAAAAGCCTGGCCATAACCGACCGGAACCCGCCCCAACACCATGTCCTCCGCCTCTCAGGCAGCCCAGCGTCAACGGTGCGGATCGAGGCGCTGCCGCCGTGGCCAGCGACGCATCCACAGCCGAGGTTGTGGAAACGAACTGCCCCAGAGTTGAGAGGAAGCCCGGCAGCTCCATTTTGGACCGTGGCTTCCATTAATTAGAAGAAAAACGAGGCTCAAGCAAGCTGCCGCGAGGGATTCAACTCTTTTGCAGCCAGGCTCTTGCGCTTGAGAACAGCTCAGTTTCGTTCTGTATCAGACAGCACCTGGACGCTCATGCGCTGAGGTTCGACGCTGAAGGCGTGAATCGATCGCAATGATCAGCCCGGCTTTGCTGTGACCTGATCAGCAGAAGAAGGTGTGCTTTTTGCCTGCCGAAGCTTGTGGCAGGAGCCTGAATTCGGAATTGTCTGTACATCCGGGTTCGCATCGATCCATCGCATACCTGCGTTTTCTTATCTCCCCCCCCAGTACTGTCCCCCATGGCCAAACGTCGTCGTGTTCTTGCCCTTTTCAGTGGCACTCTCATCAGCGGCCTGGTGTTGAGCGGTGGCCTCGGAAATCCCCCCAGCAGAGATGGCACCAGCACTGGGTCCGCTCCCACCTCCACGGCGCCAGTCGCCGTCGCCAATGCTGACTTGGAGGTGAAGACCATCAGCCTCGGGTACATCCCGATCCTGGAAGCCGCACCCCTGGTGATCGGGGTGGAGAAAGGCTTCTTCGCCAAGCATGGCCTGGAGGTGAATCTCAGCAAGCAGTCCAGCTGGGGTGCCGCCCGCGACAACCTGGTGCTGGGCGCCGCCGGTGGTGGCATCGATGGCGGCCAATGGCAGCTGCCGATGCCCCAGATGATCAGTGAAGGCGCGATCACCAATGGCAAGAAGGTGCCGATGGTGATCCTGGCGATGTTGATGAGCCAGGGAAATGGGATCGCCGCCTCGAACACCGTCAAGGATGGCAATCTGACGGTTGACCTCAAGACCTCATCGCCTGGCTTCTTCGACAAGTTCAGCCAGAAGCAGGGCCGCAAATTCAAGGCCGCCTACACCTTCCCCAAGGCCAACCAGGAGATCTGGGTCCGCTACTGGCTCGCCGCCGGTGGGGTGAACCCCGACCAGGCGGTGGAACTGCTGAAGGTGCCTGCACCGGAAACTCTGCAGGGCATGAAGAACGGCACGATGGAGGCCTTCTCCACCGGTGATCCCTGGCCGATGCGGATCGCCAAGGACAACATCGGCTACCTGGCCGCCACCACCGCCCAGATCTGGAAGGTGCACCCGGAGGAATACCTCGCCGTGCGCAGCGACTGGGTGGACAAGCACCCCAAGGCCGCCGTGGCCCTGCTCAAGGGCCTGATCGAAGCCCAGATGTGGCTCGACAAGCCCGAAAACAAGGATGAGGCCGCCACGATCCTGAGCTCGCGCAAGTGGTTCAACGTGCCCCTGCCGGTGTTGCAGGCATCGCTCAAGGGTCAATACAAGCTGGGTGCCAGCGGTACGCCGGAAACCAATCCGGCCATGGGTCCCCTGTACTGGAACAGCGAGCGCGGGGTGATCTCTTATCCCTACAAGAGCCTCACCCTCTGGTTCCTGATCGAATCGATGCGCTGGAAGTTCTTCCCCGGCACCGTCGACACCGTGGAGCAAGCCAAGGCCATCAACGACAAAGTGACCCGGGAAGACCTCTGGCGCCAAGCCGCCATGGAGGTGGGTGTGCCCGCTAAGGACATCCCCACCGGCTCCAGCCGCGGCAAGGAGACCTTCTTCGATGGCGTCGTTTACGACCCCGAGAATCCCCTGGCTTATTTGAGTGCCTTGAAGATCAAGAAGTGATCGCTCCAGGCCCGCTGCTCCCCAGGCAGGTAGTGGGCCCATCCTTTTCAGCCCATCGCCTGTTTCAGAGCGCCAAACAGTCCATCTCCTTTCCTTACCCTTCCAGGACCTTTCCCCATGACAACCGGCATCAGCCCCACCAGCAACCGCGCCGAGCGCACCCCGCCGACGGGTGTGGCGCTCTGGTGGAAAAACAACCGCAAAGGGATCATCTCCCCCCTGTTTGGCATCGGCGGCTTCCTGCTCTTCTGGCAGCTCAGCGCCAGCCTCGGCCTCACCAAATTGGCCGGGCCCCTGAGCCTGTTCACCGAGGAACGCACCCGCGATCTGCTGTTCTACCCCTTCTTCGATCGCGGCGGCCTCGATAAGGGCCTCTTTCTGCACGCGATGAGCAGCCTCAGCCGCGTGGCGCTCGGCTACCTCCTTGCTGCGATCGTGGGGATCGCGGTGGGGATCGCCGTGGGGCTCAACAAGGCCCTGGATCGGGCCTTCGATCCCCTCTTCCAATTCCTGCGCATGGTGGCGCCGCTGGCCTGGGTGCCGATCGCGCTGGTGCTGTTCCAGAACAACCAGCCGGCGGCGATCTTTGTGATCTTCATCACCTCGATCTGGCCGATCCTGATCAATACCGCCGAGGGCGTGCGCCAGATCCCACAGGACTACCGCAACGTGGCCCAGGTGTTGCAGATGTCAAACAAGAGCTTCTTCACCAAGGTGCTGATCCCCTCGGCCCTCCCCTACATCTTCACCGGCCTGCGCATCTCGATCGGCCTGGCCTGGCTGGCGATCATCGCCGCCGAGATCGTGATGCCCGGCACCCCCGGGATTGGCTTCTTCATCTGGGATGCCTATCAGAACAGCTACGTGTCCGACATTGTGCTCGGCGTGATCTGGATCGGTGCGATCGGTCTGATTCTCGATCGCCTGATGACCTGGCTGCAGAAGCGCATCTCCGGCAACCACTGAACCGTCCTTGATCCCACCATGCCCTTCCGCGCCCTTCCATCCCTGCTGCAGCCATTCAGTCGCCGTGTCGAAGCGGTCGAACAATCCCTGAGCCGTCCCGCCAACGCCATCACCTTCCTGGTTGTGCGTTTCGTGCTGATGAGCGGCATGGTGCTGGCCTTCAGCTGGTTTGCCTTCCATTCAATGCCCTGATTTACCGAAACCAAAACCATGACAACCCTCGTAGAAGTTCAAGATCTCGAGAAGAATTTTCCCCTCAATGGCGGCGGTAACTACCTGGCCCTTAAGGGAATTGATCTCGACATCCGCAAAGGCGAATTCATCTCCTTGATCGGCCACTCCGGCTGTGGCAAGAGCACGCTGTTGAACATGATCGCCGGCCTCGATCTGCCCACGGGTGGCACGGTGTTGGTGGATGGCGAAACGGTGAAGCGCCCCGGTCCCGACAAGATGGTGGTGTTCCAGAATTACTCGCTGCTCCCCTGGCTCACGGTGGAGCAGAACATCGCCCTGGCCATCGATGAAGTGATCCCCGGCCTCTCCCGCGAGGACCGCCAGGCCTTGGTGAATGAGCACATCGAGATGGTGGGGCTCGGCCATGCCGGCCACAAGCTGCCCCGCGAACTCTCCGGGGGCATGCGCCAGCGGGTGGCCATCGCCCGCGCCCTAGCGATCAAGCCGAAGCTGTTGCTGCTCGATGAGCCTTTTGGGGCCCTCGATGCTCTCAGTCGGGGCAACCTGCAGGAGAAGCTGATGCAGATCTGCAATGAGAACCAGCTCACCGCCGTGATGGTGACCCACGACGTGGATGAGGCGGTGCTCCTCTCCGATCGGATCGTGATGCTCACCAACGGCCCCGGTTCGAAGATCGGCGGCATCCTGGAGGTGGACATCCCGCGGCCGCGCCAGCGGATGACCGTGGTGCACCACCCCAGCTACTACAGCCTGCGCTCGGAGATCATCTATTTCCTCAACCGTCAGAAGCGGGTGAAGCAGTGGCAGGCCAAGCCCCACAAGGTGTTGGCCCGCCATGGCCTGGAGAAGGTGAATCTCGACTTGGGCTTCGTGCCCCTGGCGGCCTGCGCGCCGCTGGCGGTGGCCGAGGCTAAGGGCCTGTTCGCCAAGCACGGCCTCGACGAGGTGCAGCTGGTGCGGGAAACCAGCTGGCGCGGTGTCACCGACGGCCTGCTGGATCGCACCCTCGATGCGGCCCTGATGCCTTCGGGCATGCCCGGCTGGATGACGGCGGGCGGCCACGGTGATCAGCCGGTGCCCGTGGTGAGCGCCCTCACCCTGAGCCGCAACGGCAACGGCATCACTCTGGCCCGTCGTCTCGCTGAGGCCGGCGTTCACAACGTGGACGACTACCGCGCCTGGCTGCAGAGCCACAACCGCGAACCCCACACCCTCGGCATCGTGCATCCGGCCTCGATGCACAACCTGCTGCTGCGCTACTGGCTGGCGGCCAATGGGATCGATCCCGACCGCGATGTGCACCTGCAGACCCTGCCGCCGGCCCAGATGCTGGCGGATCTCAAGGACGGCAGCATCGACGGCTTCTGCATCGGCGCCCCCTGGCTGGATCGGGCCGTGGCCGAAGGCCATGGCTTCACCGTGGCCGGCGACCTGGCGATCTGGCCGGGCCACCCGGGCAAGGTGCTGGGGGTGCGGGAGGACTGGGCGCTGGCCTATCCCAACACTCACATCGCCCTGGTGAAGGCCCTGCTGGAGGCCTGTGCCTACTGCGCCGAGCCCAAGCACTGGACGGAGCTCAGCGAGCTGCTCAGCGATCGCCGCTACCTGGGCATGAAGAAGGAGGTGATCTGGTTCAGCGAAGCCAGCGCCGATGGCAATGCCACCGTGCCGCATCACCTCTTTTTCGGCCCCGGGGTGAACCGCCCCAGCCGCAGTGAACACCTCTGGATTCTCACCCAGCTCGCCCGCTGGGCCGAGATTCCCTTCCCGCGCAACTACGTGGAAATCCTGGAGCGCATCTGTGCCGTAGGGGTGTTCAGCACCGCCGCCCGCGAACTGGGCTTTGAGGAGGTGTCGTATCAGCGCGGCGCCATCGACCTGTTCGATGGCCGCCCGTTCAACACGGAGGATCCGATCGGCTATCTCAATGATGTGACGGTTCACCGTGACTTCAGCGTGGCCGAGATCCCGATCGGGGTACCCCGCGTCCTAGTGGGTTGAACGGGTGGGGCGGTCCCAGGCCGCCCCGTCCAGCAGCCTTCACCGCTGTTCTCGCTTCACTTTCTCCTGCTTCCAACTCAGTCTTCCAACTCCTCCTTCCCCCCTCCGCAACCGGCCCCGATGACCACCACAGCCCCCCTCGCCTCAGCCCCGATTTCAGGCGTAGGTAACGCCCATCCCCTGCTGCGCTTTGAGCAGCTCGGCAAGGTCTACGCCACACCGCGGGGCCCCTACCCGGTGCTGGAGAACATCAACCTGGAGGTCGCCCAGGGGGAATTCGTCTGCGTGATCGGCCACTCCGGCTGCGGCAAATCCACCTTGCTCAACATGGTGTCTGGCTTCGCTACCCCCACCTCCGGCCAGGTGCTGCTGGAAGGAAAGCCGATCACCAAGCCTGGCCCCGACCGAATGGTGGTGTTCCAGGGTTACGCCCTGCTGCCCTGGATGTCGGCTTACGAGAATGTGCACCTGGCGATCGATTCAGTGAACCCCAGCCTGCCGGAATCCCAGAAGCGCGAGATCGCCATGGAGCACCTGGCCATGGTGGGCCTCACCGAGGCGGCCGACAAGAAGATCACCCAGATCTCCGGCGGCATGAAGCAGCGGGTGGCGATCGCCCGGGCCCTCTCGATCCGGCCGGAGGTGCTGATCCTCGATGAACCCTTTGGCGCCCTCGATGCGATCACCAAGGAGGAGCTGCAGGAGGAGCTGCTCAAAATCTGGAACACCCAGAAGTGCACGGTACTGATGATCACCCACGACATCGACGAGGCGCTGTTTCTGGCCGACCGGCTCGTGATGATGACCAATGGCCCTGCGGCGGGTATCGGCGAGGTGCTCACGATTGATTTTCCCCGGCCCCGCAGCCGTGAGGAGATCATGGAGGACCCCCGCTACTACGAACTCCGTAACAGCGCTCTCGACTTCCTCTACAACCGCTTCGCCCACGATGACGACGAGGCCTGAGCGCTGATCGGAGCCCCCGCCGAGCAACCAAAAGACCCGGATGGTCACCACCATCCGGTCGGCAGTGGACAGACCAGCAGGTCCGTCAGGCAGATGGTGCGCCATTCGCCGGAACGGGTGCTCACACGGTGATCCTTGGGCCCAATGGCGCCGGCAAGAGTGCGCTGATCAAGCTCCTCAGCCGCGAGCTCTACCCGTTGGTGAAAGCCAACTCGCTCACGCTGTGCTGCGCGGGAGGACCCGCCAGGTGCTGCCGGCCGATGCAGCCAGCTGAGCGAACAGAGGCAGGGGGAATCATGGAGCAGGCGGCAAGCAAGTCGCTGCATTCACGGTTCAGAATGCAGCATAAATCACTAATCGATTTCCATACAGCTCCAAGAGAAGCATTACTATAAAAAGGAACGTTTTGGGACATTTCGATGCTGCCAACCATGCTCACTGGGGCCGATCTGCTGGCCAAAGTCAAGGAGCTCGCCGAGGCCTCCAAGTCGGAGCTTGTTCGCGCAACCGGCTACCTCAGCACCAAGAAAGACGGCTCCGAGCGTCTGAACTACACCGCCTTCTATGAAGCCCTGCTGGAAGCCAAGGGCATGAATCTCGGCGAGCGATCCAGCAAGGACCATCAACGGCCCGGCCGCAAGCTCAGCTACGCCACCAAGGTGCAGTTCAACGGCAACCTGATGGTGGGCCGGGCCTACACCGACCTGCTGGAGCTCAAGCCCGGCGATGCCTTCGAGATCAAGCTGGGCCGCCGACAGATCCGGCTCGTGCCCGTCGGCGCCAGCGAGGACGACGACTGAAGCCTTGCCAACGGCACTGGCCACAGCTTGGCGATGGCGCTCAAAGGAGCGAGCGAACGCTATCCAGTTTGTCGTCGAGGCTCTGCTGCTTGTCGGTGCGGGTGTTGATGGTGACCGTGGTGAAGATCCGCGGGCAGCCCATGGCGTGGAGCGCTCCATGACAGGCCTCGATCGCCGCGAACACCGGCGCCCACTCTCCCTCGATGGCAGTGCCGTTGGGATGGAGACGGAACGTGAGACCGGCCTCGCTCAGCACCTTCTGGCAGGTGGCCACGTAGGGGGCTAAGTGCACCCCCACCCCGATCGGCACCACACACAGATCCACGATCACCTTCATGATCCAACCGGCAGCAACGCCACCATTGTGGAAGGTGTCGTTCCTGTCCATGGGCGTTCAACCCGGGTCGATGGGGGAAAGGATGCGATGGCCGCTCAGCAACTCGGTCGCCAGGCCACCAAGGAGTGATGCCATTCCTGAATGTCACCGATCCAACACCCGAGCAATCATCTCTCGGCCGACCTATCCAAACCGTTGGCTTAAGGAGCGTAGGGTCATACAAGATGAAGTCTTCACCATGAGCGTTACTAGCGGCAGTCGACAGCTACTCATCCACGGCATGGTTCTCGTTCTAGTCGGATTGGTGTGGGGCCTTGTTGTACCCGGTACTCCCCACCCAAGACTCGCCTTAGGAGCCCACATCCAGTTGGTTTCCAACGGCATGCTGTTCATCATTCAAGCGACTGCTCTGCTGGCGCTCCCGCACAGCGTGGGGCTGAAGTCGGTCTGGGTGATGGTCGCAGCGGCTTGGTTGACCTGGACCATGGCCCTCTCGGAAGTCGCCAATGCCTGGTGGGGAACATTGCAGCTTTGATGGGCACAGAATCGCGCTGGGACGTGTTTCTGGTTGTCTGCGTGTTCTTGCAGTGCCTGATGTTTCCGGCAACGCAACGGCGCTGGATGGTTGCGGTGATGATCTTCACGGGGATCTGTTTTTTCGCTGTTGATTTCGCCTTGAATGTGCCGCCAAAGGGCTTCATGCAGAACCTTTCTGCTAGTTATTGGTCTATGGAAAAGGCTGGCAACCAGGCGGGGTTCCTGTTTTGCGGTATCGCCATGGGTAGTGTGGCCTTCCAGGTGATCAACCGAGCGGAACGCAATCTGGCGATTGAGCGCGACCGTTCCGATCGCCTGTTGACAAACATTCTTCCGGTTCCCATTGCGGAGCGGCTGAAGCAGAGCCACGAACTGATCGCTGATGACTTTGACAAAACAACGGTTCTATTCGCCGATATCGTGGGCTTTACGCGCTACACCGAGACTGTCAGTCCGAAACAGTTGATCAGCTTACTGAATTCCGTGTTTACAAAGTTTGACGACCTCAGCCAAATGCATCGCGCTGAGAAAATCAAAACCATCGGTGATGCCTACATGGCCGTTGCCGGCGTGCCGACCCAAAGTGGCAATCATGCCGAACAGATGGCTGCACTGGCACTGGACATGTTGCAGGTGATCGTGCAACACAACCGCGATACGGGCCAGTCGTTATAGATCAGGATCGGCCTCCATTCGGGACCGGTGGTTGCTGGCGTGATCGGCAAGCAAAAGTTCGCCTACGACCTATGGGGAGACACGGTGAACACAGCCGCCAGGATGGAATCCCATGGCATTCCTGGCGAAATCCAGGTGACGCCAGAGACCCAGGCGCTACTCAAGCCCAACTACCATTTGGAAGAGCGTGGATGGATCGACATCAAAGGCAAAGGGTTCATTCAGGTCTATTTGCTGAAAGGCAAGCGGTGAAAAACGCTCGATCCCCGAATTCCCGATGGCCCATCACCTAGAGCGCGCCACCAAGGTCTGCCCGGTCTGTGGGCGTCCGTTTCAATGGCGCAAGAAATGGAAGGACGTCTGGGAGGAGGTGCGCTACTGCTCGGAGCGGTGCCGCCGCCGCCGCTCCAGCGCGGCCGATCCCCCTGGGTCAGAGTGAGCCATGGCTCTCGCTGAGCCCCTAACTTCGCCAACATAGAAGCACCGAATTCGACCCTTGCTGCTGCTCACTCCCCTCTGCCCCCTCACCGCAGCCCGCTGGCTAGGGCTGAAGGCCACGGTGTTGGTGTTGATCACCCTGCTGATCAAAGCCAGGATCCAGATCAAGTTCGCCTCGGCGCTGGGCCTGTTCCTGTTGGCCCTCCAGACGTTGCTGTTTCTGGCCGCCGCCGGAGCCCTTGGGTTGGTCGGGTTTGGAGCCCTGTTCGCCAGGCCCTATGGAGTTGCGGCGCCCACGGCCTCCTATTGATCGGGACCACTTGATCGGTGTCACGGGATCGGGGGGGACCCCGCAGGTCTGCGAAGCAACCGATGGCGCTGTGGTTGCAGATGCCCGAGGGCGCCGCTGGTTGCATGAGGCAGCTGGTTGCATGAGGTGGTGCGAGCGGTTGGCTCGGCATCGCGCCGCGTTCTGCCGAAACCTTCAGGATCGCGACACCCTTGTTGCGCTCTGATCCACCACCTCCAGCACCCCCCGCACCATGTTCATGCCGCAGTGGAAGGGGTAGACGCCAGCCTCCGTGGGCGGTAATTCGAGACTTGTGGTGGCATCGAGGGGCAGATCAAGGGTTTTGTGAAAATCAGGAAAAATCACCTGGGCCACGCAACTGCTCGGATCGATCCGGTGAAACGACAGCCTGAGAGGCCGGCCGGCCTTCACCTGGATTCTTGAGGGGGCATAGCCGCCATCGACGGTGATGGTGATTTCCTGCAATCCCGTCTCCCCTTCTCGGGCGCTCACGCCATCGCCATGGCGGCCGAGGAACCACCACAGTTCCCAGGCGATCAGCGCCACACCAAGGGTGGCGACCAGGGCCTTCAGCGCCATCGGTTGATCGATCGTGCGCCAGAGGGGTGCGGCGTTGATCAGATCGGCAGCCAAGACATGGGACATCAGTTGGCAACCCCGGGCAGGGGCGCTGGCTGAAAGCGCCGCAGCCGCAGGGCATTGCTCACCACCGACACCGAGCTGAAGGCCATGGCGGCGCCGGCGATCATCGGGCTCAGCAACCAGCCGGTGAGCGGAAACAGCAGGCCCGCCGCCAGTGGGATGCCGGCCACGTTGTAAGCGAAGGCAAAGACCAGGTTCTGGCGGATGTTGGCCATCGCGGCGCGGCTGAGTTCGATCGCGGCCGGCACGCCGGCCAGGTTGCCGGAGATCAGGGTGATGTCGCTGGCGGCGATCGCCACATCGGTGCCGGTGCCCATGGCGATGCCCACATCCGCCTGGGCCAGGGCTGGGGCGTCGTTGATGCCGTCGCCCACCATCGCCACCGGGCCCTCCCCCTGCTCCTGCAGCTTGCGAATCACCGAGGCCTTGTCGGCGGGACGCACTTCGGCGATCACCCGCTCGATCCCCACCTGGGCGGCAACCACCTCGGCGGTGCGGCGGGCATCGCCGCTGAGCATCACCACCTGCAGGCCCAAACGCCGCAGGGCGGCCACGGCCGCTGCTGAGGTGGGCTTGAGGGGATCGGCCACGCCGAAGCAGCCCTCCAGCCGCCCATCCACCACCACCACCGCCACGCTGCGGGCGGCAACCTCCAGGCGTTCCACCAGGGGCTTGAGGGGTGCGGTGTTGATGCCGAGCTCCTCGAACCAGCGGGGGGTGCCGACCTGCACCTGCTGGCCACCGATCGCTCCCTGCACGCCCCGTCCTGCCACCGCCTCGAAGCCCTCCACCGCAGGGAGTTCGCGGTCGGTCAATTGACTCTGGGCAGAGGCTAACTGGCTGCGGGCATAGGCCACGATCGCTTCGGCGAGGGGGTGTTCGGAGCGTGATTCCAGCGCGGCCGTGAGGGCCAGCAGGGTGGGGGTCGGCAGCACACCAGCGGGTAGCCGTTCAAAATCGGTCACCTCCGGCTGGCCGCGGGTGAGGGTGCCGGTCTTGTCGAGCACGATGGTGTGCAACCCCCCGGCCGTTTCCAGGGCCTCGGCGCTGCGGAAGATCAGGCCGTTCTCGGCCCCCTTGCCGGAGGCCACCATGATCGAGGTGGGGGTGGCCAGCCCCAGGGCGCAGGGGCAGGCGATCACCAGCACGCTCACCAGAAACAGCATCGCCAGCACGGCGTTGCCGCTGATCAGGAACCACACCACGAAGGCGGCAATGGCCAGGGCGATGACCACCGGCACGAACCAGCCCACCACCTGATCGGCCAGGCGCTGCACCTGGGTGCGGGAACTCTGGGCCTGGCGCACCAGCTCCACGATCTGGGCCAACACCGTGTCGGCCCCCACCCGGCTGACGCGGAAGCTGAAGCTGCCGCTGCGGTTCATCGAGGCGCCGATCACGGCATCACCGGCGGCTTTGGCGACGGGGGTCGGTTCACCGGTGAGCATCGATTCCTCCACCCAGGAGCTGCCTTCGCTCACAACCCCATCGCTGGGCACCTTCTCGCCCGGGCGCACCTGCACCAGATCCCCCACGACCACCATCGACACCGGAACTTCAACCGCTTGTCCCTCGCGAACCACCCGCGCGGTGGGGGGCTGCAGCTGCAGCAGCTTCCGGATGGCTGCTGAGGTCTGGCCGCGGGCCCGGGCCTCCAGCAATCGGCCCAGCAGCACCAGGGTGAGGATCACCGCGGCGGATTCGAAATACACATCCGCCGGCAGGCCTTCGGCGATCAACACCTGGGGGAACAGGGTGGTGAACAGGGAGGTGAGGTAGGCGATGCCGGTGCCGGCCGCCACCAGGGTGTTCATGTCGGCGGAGTGCTGGCGGAACGCCGAGACGGCGCCGGTGAAGAAGTCACGCCCGCACCCGAACAGCACCGGCGTGGTGAGGAGCAGCTGGGTCCAGGGACTGGTGAACCAGGACGGCAGGAAAGAATGGTGCCCACCACCCAGCATGTGGGACAGGCTGGAGAGCATCACCAGCGCGGTGAGCAGGGCAGCCACTCTTACCTTGCGGCGCAGCAGGGTCAGTTCCCGAGCCAGCTCCCGCTCCATGCCGTCTGCCAAACCGGCTGGGCCGTCGGTGTGGCAGCAGGACGGGCTCGGCGAGAGGCTGTTCATCGCGGGCGTGGGAACAAGGGGGCCGCAGGATGGTTAAGGAGAAGCCTCCAGCCTATGGAGGGTTCCTTTGGCTGGAGGGTCAGGTGCCCCGATCGAGCAACGCCACGAGGTAGACCCCGATGTGGACCTGGTACCGGCAGTGGTGGGGCCGCCGCTGGCAGTTTGGCTCAGAACCCTGAGCCCGGCGTCTGCAGAAAGGCCAGCTCTTCGGCGCTCGACACCCGCCCCAAGGCGGCATTGCGGTGGGGGAAGCGTCCGAACTGGGCGATCACATCCCGGTGCCTGAGGGCGAAGTCGGCCGTTCGGGTGTCAACGAACTGCCGGAACAGCGGCAGGGACGCCTCCTGCACCGCCAGATCCTCGCTGTGCATCAGCGGCATCAGCCAGAACTGCCGCCGCGGCTGCTCGGGTTCGGCCTTTACCCAACCCCACTGCAGCGCCTGTTGGCTCAGCGCCAGGGCCTGCCCATCACCGGCAAAGGCCATGGCCGATTCGCGCCAGAGCTGGCGGGGGAACTGATCGAGCAGCAGCACCAGCGCCAGCCCATCCTGCGGGGTTTCGCTCCAGCGGCCCAGCTCGCCGGCGATGGCCTGGCGCGTGAGGCCCAGGAATCGCTCCCGCAGGAGCGCATCGAAATCCGGATCCTTGCGGAACCACTGGCTGGGGGGTGTGTCGTTGAACCAGAAGTTCAAGACTGCTTCGGCGTTGATCTCCACGGCTTCTGCCCGGCCCAGCAATCCCCATCATCGATCCGAAAACCCTCAAGACAGGCCCCGGCCGGGTTCACAGCCGGGAAAACTCAAACCTCGATCTGGTTCAGACTGGAGATCTGATCAGCGATGGAATCGTCCTTAGCCGGGTGGGTAGGGCTAGTCAACTCGACATCTCTTGTAAAGACCAACGAATTCCGATTTAATAGCAAAGGAACCCTCCTCTTTCAGCTTTAACCGCATGTTTAGTGCCCATGGATACATCTGCGTTGGGCTGGTTACCCGCAAAACCATTGCAGTGCAGTGCTCCCTAACAAAGGCTGCCAAAGCCTTGGCGTGGTTTGCGGGTCTGATAACCAACTGTTTGGAACGATACGCAACCCAGATTGGTTGACAAGACCAGCAAGGAGCAAAATTGAAGTCAATGATGCATAGTCTGGTTAATCCGAATCTTTGAACAAGCCGATCACCACCCCTACACTTCGGCCAACCAAGCTACCGCCGCGATGGCCCTCGAGCCCCTGCTGATCGCCCGGCCGGCCACCGGCGGCGATACCCCGGGGGCTCTGGATTGTGCGCTGCTGCCGGCCCTCGCCAACCGGCATGGCCTGATCGCCGGCGCCACGGGAACCGGCAAGACGGTGACCCTGCAGCGGCTGGTGGAACAGGTGAGCCGGATCGGTGTGCCCACCCTGCTGGCCGACGTGAAGGGTGATCTCTCCGGCCTGGCGGCGGCGGGTCAGGAGAAGGCGGCGTTCAGCGAGCGGCGCGAACTGCTGGGATTGGAGCCGTCCACCTTCGCCCCCTGCCCGGTGGAATTCTGGGATGTGCTGGGTGAGCAGGGCCATCCGCTGCGGGCCACCATCTCCGAGCTGGGGCCGATCCTGCTCACCCGCCTGCTCAATCTCAACGACACCCAGGCGGGGGTGCTCACGATCGCCTTCCGCATCGCCGACGACCAGGGCCTGCTGCTGCTCGACCTCAAGGATCTGCAGGAGTTGCTGCGCCACCTCAGCGAGAACGCCCGCGAGTACCAGAGCACCTACGGCAACATCTCGGCCGCCAGCGTGGGGGCGATCCAGCGGACGCTGCTGGCCCTGGAGCAGCAATCGGCCGATCGCTTCTTCGGCGAGCCCTCCCTCAATGTGATGGACCTGCTCCAGACCGACGCTGCCGGCCATGGGGTTGTGAACCTCCTGGCCGCCGACCAGCTGGTGCAGGCCCCCAAGCTCTACGCCACGGCGATGCTCTGGCTGCTCTCCCAGCTCTATGAGCAGCTCCCCGAGGTGGGCGACGCCGAGAAGCCAAAGCTGCTGGTGATCTTCGATGAGGCGCACCTGCTCTTCGTTGGCGCTCCGCCGGTGCTGCTGGAGAAGGTGGAGCAGGTGGTGCGATTGATCCGCTCCAAGGGGGTGGGCCTCTACTTCTGCACCCAGAACCCGCTCGATCTGCCCCCGAAGGTGCTGGGCCAGCTGAGCAATCGCGTGCAGCATGCCCTGCGGGCCTTCACCCCCCAGGAGCAGAAGGCCGTGAGGGCGGCAGCCACCACCTTCCGCCCCAACCCGCCCCTCGATGTGGAGGCGGCGATCGGCGAGCTGGCGGTGGGCGAGGCCCTGGTGTCGTTTCTGGATGACAAAGGCGCGCCCACCCCGGTGGAGCGGGCCCTGGTGGTGCCGCCCGAGAGCCGCGTGGGGCCGCTGGCGGCCGAGGAGCGCCAGGCGCTGCGGTTGGCCTCGCCCCTGCACGACCACTACCGCGAAGCCCAGGACCGGGAATCGGCCTATGAACTGCTGCGTCAGCGGGCCGCCGATGCCGCAGCCGCCGCGGAGGCTGCGAAGCGGGAGGCCAAGGCGGCCAAGCAGGCCGAAGCCTTGGCGAAGCAGGAAGCCAGCGAGCAGCAGCGCCTGGAGCGGGCCGAACAGCGCGCCCAGGAGCGGGAGGCAGCCCGAGCCGCCGCCACCGCCGCCCGCGAGAAGGAGCGCTTGCTGCTCTCGTTGGCCGGCGAGGCCGGCAACCTGTTCGCTGGTCGCACGGGGCGGAGCATCGCCCGGGGGCTGATGGGAGGGATCCTGGGCCGGCGCTGAGTTGGGCCGGCGGTCAGGCGGCGAAGGCTCGCTTCGGAGGGAGTGGCTGACACCGCGTGGGCCCTGGCAGGATGCGCCGGTGTTGAAGCAGGGCATGGCCAGCGCTCCCATCCCGCCAGACGAGCTCGCCGCGCTCCAGTCGGTGGCCGAAGCCTTCGAGCTGCCCGCACCGGTGGCGCGGATCGAACCTCTGGGCAACGGCAATGTGAATGCCACCTACCGCGTTCATCTTGTGGGGGCGGAGCAGGGTGGCTGCGTGCTGCAGCGCCTCAACACGGCCGTGTTCCACCAGCCGCGGCTGGTGATGGCCAACATCGACGCCGTGGCGGCCCATGTGGAGCGGCGCCTTGCTAATGGCAACCCCGACCCCGCTGGTCGGCCGTGGCGGATGCCCGCGGTGCTCCGTCAGCGGGGCAGCGGCGAACCCTGGCTGGAGCGGGATGGTCAGTTTTGGCGAATGATCACCTTCCTGGAGGCCACCCGCAGCGTGGAGGCGATCGAGGGGCCCGAGCAGGCCCGCGAGATCAGAGCGGGCCTGGGCCTCTTCCATGCCCTCATCCACGACCTGCCCGCCGAGCAGCTGGCCGACACCCTGGAGGGCTTCCACATCACACCCGCCTACCTGGAGCAGTACCGGCGCGTGCTGGCCGAAAGCCGGGTGGAGCGCTGCGGTCGCTGCAGCGAAGCGATCGCCTTCGTGGCCGAGCGCGAGCAGCGCGCCGGCGTGCTGGAGGAGGCCCGCTCGGCAGGCCGGCTGCAACTGCGGCCGATCCACGGCGACCCCAAGATCAACAACCTGCTGCTCTGTGAGCGCAGCGGCCAGGCCGTGGCCCTGATCGACCTCGACACCGTGAAGCCGGGCCTGGTGCATTACGACATCGGCGACTGCCTGCGTTCGGCCTGCAATCCCGCCGGCGAGGAGACCACCAACCTTGAAGCCGTGCACTTCGACCTCGACCTCGCGGAAGCGGTGCTGCAGGGCTATCTCGGTGTGGCCCGTGGGTTCCTCACGCCCGCCGACCTCGAAGCCATCCCGGATGCCATCGCCCTGCTGCCCTTCGAGCTCGGCCTGCGCTTCCTCACCGACCACCTGGCCGGCGACGTGTACTTCCGCACCGAGCGCCCCGGCCACAACCTGGACCGCGCCCTGGTGCAGTTCCGGCTGGCGGACAGTGTGGAGAGGCAGCGCGCGGCGATCGAGGCGCTGGTGGATCGGTTGTGATGGATTCCAAGTCCCCTTTGCGTTCGCCATCGCCTCAGCCCGTGCAGCACCCCTTCGCCCTGCGCTCCTTCGCGCCGCCGCCCGCTTCGCTCGCTCTGGCCGGCAGCGTGCGCCGCGCCGGCGATCACCTCAGCCTTCGCTATCGGCTGGAGGACCCGGAGGGCCTGGTGCTGGTGCCCCCGGCCAGCGCCGCGCCGCGCCGGTGTTACGACCTCTGGACCAGCACCTGTTTCGAGGTCTTCCTGGCCGAATCCGGCGCCGAGCCCTACTGGGAGGTGAATCTGGCGCCCAACGGTGACTGGAACCTTTTTCGGTTGAACGGCTACCGCCAGGGCCTCGCTCCCGAGCCGGCCATCAGCGATCTGCCCTTCGTGGTGGAGCGCGCTGGGGGCGGCCTTGATCTGATGGTGACCCTGGATCTCGGCGCCCTGCCGCTGGCGGGGCGGCCCCTGGAGCTGGCGGTGACCGCCGTGGTGGAGCTGCGGGATGGGGAGATTCTTTATTGGGCCCTGGCCCATCCCGGCGAGCAGGCTGATTTCCACTGGCGGGAGGGGTTTGGGTTGCGGGTGTGAGGGGGCGGTTTCTGCCAGGCAAATCATGCAGAAACTGCATTACTGGCGGGGGTAGGCAATCCGCCTCAGAATCAGCAGGAATGAAAGCAGCCCTAGACCACTCCGCAGCTCCGAAGCGTCGGCAGCCCCTTCCCTTGTGGAGCGCCTCTTTCCCGGGATGAACAAACGCGCCCTCAGCGAAACCGAGATCTGCGATCGCTTCATCACGCCGGCGCTGCAGCGGGCCGGCTGGCTGCTGGAGCGGATGCGGCGGGAGTATTCATTCACCGATGGCCGGATCATCGTGCGCGGGCGGCTGGTGAGCCGGGGCCGGCGCAAGCGGGCCGACTACCTGCTGGTCTACGAGGGCGTGCCGCTGGCGGTGATCGAGGCGAAAGACAACAGCCATGCGATCGGCGATGGTCTGCAGCAGGCCCTGGCCTATGCCGAGAGCCTGAACACGCCGTTTGTATTCGCGAGCAACGGCGATGGTTTTGTGTTTCACGACCGCACCGGCCAGAGCGAGCAGCGCGAATCCAGCCTGGCCCTCGACGCCTTCCCCAGCCCCGAGGAGCTCTGGCGCCGCTACAGCCGCTGGAAGGGCTTCACGCCCCAGCAGGAGCAGGTGGTGCTGCAGCCCTATTACGACGGCGGCAGCCGCAAAGATCCGCGCTATTACCAGATCAACGCCATCCAGGCGACGGTGGAGGCAATCACCAAAGGCCAGCAGCGCATCCTGCTTGTGATGGCCACCGGTACCGGCAAAACGCTCACCGCCTTCCAGATCATCTGGCGGCTATGGAAGGCGGGGCAAAAGAAGCGGATTCTGTTTCTGGCCGATCGCAACGTTCTGGTGAACCAGACGATGGCGAACGATTTTCGGCACTTTGGGCAGGCGATGGCCAAATTGAGTACCGAGGCTAAAACGATCGAGCGTGCCGATGGCACGCTGGAAACGATTGCCCTGGCCCTAAATAGTCAGCGCCAGATTAATAAATCCCATGAGATTTATCTGGGACTGTATCAGGCGCTTACCGGGCCGGAGGAGCGCCAAAAGCTCTACAAGGAGTTTTCGCCGGGCTTCTTTGATCTAATCGTGGTTGATGAATGCCATCGCGGCAGCGCGGCTGAGAATTCGGCCTGGCGCGAGATACTTACGTATTTCAGCGCCGCCACCCAGATCGGCCTCACCGCCACACCGAAGGAAACCAAATATGTGTCGAACATCGAGTATTTCGGCGAACCGCTCTACACCTATTCGCTCAAGCAGGGCATCCGCGATGGCTTTCTGGCGCCTTACAAGGTGATCCGCGTGCATCTCGATATTGATGTGGTGGGCTATCGCCCGAAGGCTGGGGAGGTTGATGACCGGGGCGTGGAGATCGAAGATCGCCTCTACAACCAGAAGGATTTCGATCGCAATCTGGTGATCGATGCCCGCACCCTCCGGGTGGCGAAGTGGATCAGCAACTACCTCAAGGCCAGCGGCGATCGCATGCAGAAAACGATCGTGTTCTGCGTGGACACCGAGCACGCCTTGATGATGCGTCAGGCGCTGATCAACGAAAACCAGGATCTGGTGGCGGCTAATGGCCGCTATGTGATGCGCATCACCGGCAACGATGAGGAGGGCATGAAATCCCTCGATGATTTCATCGATCCGATGAATCCCTACCCGGTGCTGGTCACAACCTCCCGGTTGCTCTCCACCGGCGTGGACGCCCAGACCTGCCGGCTGATCGTGCTCGATCGCGAAGTGGGCTCGATGACCGAGTTCAAGCAGATCGTGGGCCGCGGTACGCGGGTGCATGCCGACAGCCAGAAGTATTACTTCACCCTGGTGGATTTCCGCAAAGCCAGCAACCACTTCGCCGATCCCGATTTCGATGGCGAGCCGGTGCAGATCTATGAGCCGGGCGAGGGCGATGATCCCCTGCCACCGGTGGAGGCGGTTCCACCCCAAGCGGAAGACGACGACCTCTGGCCCGAAGAGGACAGCGAGGCCGAAACGCCGCTGTGGGGCGATGGCGAGGATCCGGACTTCCCTGACCCACTGCCCCCCGATCCCCCCGGAGAGCCACGCCGCAAGTACTACATCAAGGGCAAGCCGGTGCGCGTGCTCACCGAGCGGATCGAATATCTCGATGAAAACGGCAAGCTGGTCACCGAATCCCTGCGCGATTACAGCCGCCGCACGGTACGTGAGCAGTACGCCAGCCTCGATGCCTTCCTGCGCCGCTGGCGGGGGGAGGAGCGCAAGGCCACGATCATCAAGGAGCTGGCCGAGGAGGGGCTGCTGCTGGAGCCGTTGCAGGAGGAGCTGGGCCTGGAGCTCGATCCCTTCGATCTAATCTGCCACATCGCCTACGACCAGCCGCCCCTGAGCCGCCGCGAGCGGGCGGCGCGGGTGCAGAAGCAGGATGTGTTCAGCCGCTATGGGCCCCAGGCGCGGGCGGTGCTGGAGGCGTTGCTGGAGAAATACCAGCACGAAGGCACGATCGACGACCTGGCGGATGTGAAGATCCTTCAGATTCCGCCATTCAGCGCCATGGGCACCCAGATCGAGCTCGTGCGCCACTTCGGCGGCAAAAAGGCCGATTTCGAGCAGGCGGTGCACGATCTCCAGAGCGCCCTCTACGCGGAGGCCGCCTGAGATGTCGGCCCGCACGGCGGTCAAGGCGATCCAGGACATCATGCGCAAGGACGTGGGCGTCGATGGCGATGCCCAGCGCCTGTCCCAGCTGTGCTGGCTGTTTTTCCTCAAGATCATCGACGACCAGGACCAGGCCCTGGAGATCACCGAAGACAACTACCGCTCCCCGATTCCGGAGCACCTGCAATGGCGCCGCTGGGCCGCCGATGAGGAGGGCATCACGGGGGATGGCCTGCTGGAGTTCATCAACCAGGAACTGTTTTCCTATCTCAAGGAGATGCCGCTCAAGGGCTCCCACCCCAACCGGGCCCAGGTGGTGCGCGAGGTGTTTGCCGATGCCTACAACTACATGAAATCAGGTCAGCTGCTGCGGCAGGTGATCAACAAGGTGAATGGCATTGATTTCAATAACCTCGCCGACCGCAAGCATTTTGGCGATGTGTACGAGCAGCTGCTCAACGATTTGCAGAGTGCCGGCAATGCCGGCGAGTACTACACG
>JAPLIE010000074.1 GCA_026389265.1 Cyanobacteriota bacterium
CCGCCACCGCCACCCCCGTGGCGCTGACCGCTCCTGCGATCGGTTGATCAAGATTTCGGACTTCTGACTGGAGTTCTGTCTTTCAATCTCTTCAAAGCCCCTGCTTCGGCGGGGGTTTTTTGTTGCTGGCGGGACACTTGCGGCTGATCGTTTGC
This sequence comes from Cyanobacteriota bacterium, assembly GCA_026389265.1. Taxonomy (GTDB): domain Bacteria; phylum Cyanobacteriota; class Cyanobacteriia; order PCC-6307; family Cyanobiaceae; genus Cyanobium. The sequence goes on from JAPLIE010000074.1 coordinate 156, forward strand.
TTCTCCTGAACCACCTCCTCCCGATGCAGCTGCCAAGTGTCTTGTCCGCCCGCTACCGCCGGCTGTTTTGCTTCTACGACCGCAACGGTGACGGGGTGCATTCCCTGGCCGGCGACTTCATCCCTGTGGCCCACAGCATCCATGCGCGATGGGGGGAGCGGCCTACACCCGTGCCCCATCTGCTGCAGGTGCTGCTCGACACCTACACCCACGAGAATGCTCGTCGGGATGCCGATTCCAGCGGCAGCGTGGATCTGCAGGAGTTCATCGACTCCCATGGCCGTGTCGTGGCCGCCTTCCGATCGTTGCCAGAACAGGGGCGGCTATTCATCGAGCGGGCGGCCGGAGGCTTCTTTGACCTCCTGGACCTCGATCGCGACGGTGTTCTTCAGCTCGCAGACCTCGAGGCCTTCGCCGCCGCCTATGGCCACCCGGTGGCGGGCATCGCCGCCAACCTCGACGCGATGTTGGAGGACCTAGGCCTGCCCCCCAGCCAATTACCGCGCCAGGCGTTCCTCACCCTGGTGGAGCAGTACTGGTTCGATCCCTCCCCCACCGCCCCCGGACGCCGCCTGTTCGATGGCTTGTCCCTGCTGGAATAAAGCCGCTTGGTGCTGCGGCGCATTGCAACAGCTGGCCGAGGTGTTGCTGGTTCAAGCCTTGCTCGTGACGATGGGGCGCCGCCGGTTGGGATACAGCTCCCGGCACAGCGGGCAGACGGTGCCATCGCAGCCGCGGGCGGTGCAGTGCTCGCGGCCATAAAAAATGATCTGCAGATGCAGCCTGTTCCAGAATTCGCGCGGAAAGAGCCGCTTGAGATCGGTTTCGGTGCGTGCCACGCTCTCTCCATCGCTCAAACCCCAACGCTGGGCGAGGCGATGGATGTGGGTATCCACCGGGAAGGCCGGCACGCCAAAGGCCTGGGCCATCACCACACTGGCGGTCTTGTGCCCCACGCCGGGCAGGGCCTCAAGAGCTTCGAAACTGGCCGGCACCACCCCGCCGTGGCGTTCGATCAGGAGCTGGGCAAGGCGTTTCACATGGCGGGCCTTGGTGCGGGCCAGCCCCAGCTGGCGGATGTGCCCCAGGATCGTTGCCTCCGGCAGGGCGGCCATGGCCGCCGGATCGGGACCGGCCGCGAACAGGGCCGGCGTGACCTCGTTCACCTTCTTATCGGTGCACTGGGCGCTCAGCAATACCGCCACCACCAGGGTGAAGGGATCGCTGTGGTCGAGGGGGATCGGCGTTTCGGGATAGTGCTCCTCCAACCGCCGCAGAATCAGCGCGGCCCGCTCCTGTTTTCGCAAGGCTGGATGCACAGGGTTTACAGGTGCCGAACCTAGACAGAGAAAGCTGCGGTGGCCCATTGAGCCCCGGTGCAGGAGTCCCTGCAGAAGGTGAGCCTGCACCAGCCCCTCGGGCCCGCTGAGCCGCCGGAGCTCGCCTGTAGGCTCCAGCCACGAAGGCTTTTCCCATGGGCAGCAGCTTCGGCCAGCTCTTCCGCATCAGCACATTCGGTGAATCCCACGGCGGTGGGGTAGGGGTGATCGTGGATGGCTGCCCGCCCCGATTACCCCTGGACCCGGAGGCCATCCAAGCCGAACTCGACCGCCGGAAACCGGGCCAGAGCCGCATCACCACCCCCCGCAAAGAGGACGACCGCGTCGAGATCCTCAGCGGCCTGCTCGATGGCCTCACCCTGGGCACGCCGATCGCGATGTTGGTGCGGAACAAGGATCAGCGTCCGCAGGATTACCGCGAGATGGAGGTTGCCTTCCGCCCCTCCCATGCCGATGCCACCTATCAGGCCAAATACGGCATCCAGGCCCGCAGCGGCGGCGGCCGTGCCTCGGCGCGGGAAACGATCGGACGGGTGGCGGCCGGCGCCATCGCCAAGCAGCTGCTCACCCACGTGGCCGGCACCGAGGTGATCGCCTGGGTGCGGCGTATCCACACGATCGAGGCCAGCATCGATCCGGCAACGGTGAGCCTGGAGGCGGTGGAGGCCAACATCGTGCGCTGCCCCGATGGCGCCTCGGCGGAGCGGATGATCGAGCGGATCGAGGCGATCGGCCGGGATGGCGATTCCTGCGGTGGCGTGATCGAATGCCTGGTGCGGCGGCCACCGGTGGGGCTCGGCATGCCAGTGTTCGACAAGCTGGAGGCCGACCTGGCCAAGGCGGTGATGTCGCTGCCGGCCACCAAGGGCTTCGAGATCGGCTCGGGATTCGATGGCACGCTGCTGCTGGGCAGCGAACACAACGATGCCTTCCTACCCAGTATTGATGGCCGCCTGCGCACCGCCACCAACAACTCCGGTGGCATCCAGGGCGGCATCAGCAACGGCGAGCCAATCAGTCTGAGGGTGGCCTTCAAGCCCACCGCCACGATCCGCAAGGAGCAGCAAACGATCAACGCCGCCGGCGAGGCCACCACCCTGGCGGCTAAAGGCCGGCACGACCCCTGCGTGTTGCCGCGGGCTGTGCCGATGGTGGAGGCGATGGTGGCCCTGGTGCTGGCGGACCACCTGTTGCGGCAACAGGGTCAGTGCAGCCTGTACTGAAGGATGCACCCTGCGGCCGCCATGCGTTGAACCAACGCCGCCGAGTCAGGCCAGCTCCGACGGCGAGGGGCTGCTGCCATTGGCGCTGATGGCCAGAGGCACCAGAGGGGGCTCTGCAACGGGTGCTGGGTTGGTTGTGGCCCCAAGACGGCTGACGGCCTTCGCCATGCGGGTGGCTGCCGAAACCCGCGCCGAGCGGGTGCGGGCCGCCGGGGTGGTGGTGGAAGCCGCCTTGCGGCGGTTTCTGGTGGGGGTAGCCGCCACTGCCGTGGCGGGGATGGTGGCCCCCTCGGAGGTTGGGCTGTCGCCGCTGGACTGCGGCGTGGCCTTCGCAACGTTGGAAACGTTGGAGGTGGGCTGCGATGCGCTGGCTTTGGACTGGGCAGCCTTGGGCTTGGTGACTTTGGGCTTGGTGGCCCTGGGCTTGGCCGACTCCTTCGCTGGAGAAGCGGATGCAATCCGGGTTGTCCGGGCCGGTTTCGCAGCGGACTTCGCTTTGGTGGTTCGCTTCACCGCAGCGGTGGGCTCGGCTGTCTCTGGGAAAGACCCCAGTGCACCGGAACCGGTCGCCTTGCTGGGCCGGGTGGAGCGGCGCCTGGAGACCTTGGCGGCGCCCCCTGCAGAGCGGCTGCTGGCGGTCTTGGAGGCGCTGTCGCTGGAGGTGGTGTCGGCGTCCGTTGCGATTGGCGCAACGCGGTTGGCGTTAGCGCCTCGGCGCACCGCCGCCCCCCGGGTTCTGCCGGACGACCTGCGAGATGAGGCGGCAGGGGCCACCGCCCGGGTGCGATGGGAGAGCACCAAGGCCCATTCTTCGTCGCTGAGGTTGGCCGGTTTGGCGCCGTGGGCATGGGCCACTCGCGCCGCCTTTTCGATATCGGCGACCAGATTGCTCCAGGACGTGGCGAAGCGCTTGTCCGACTGGGACTTGGCGCCACTTTCGACCAGGGTTTCGATCACGCCGGCCGCTGACACCTTTTTGCGGCGCCGGTTGAAGATCTCCTTCTGGAGCTGGGCGATCAGGGCGTCGGCCTTGTCGCTGAGCGTGATCGTGAGTTGAGACATGGTTAAGAATCACCTATCTCATCAGTAGCACTGCAGACTCGCAACGGCAACAGCATGGAGGGCGGACGGTTGGGAACTAGTTGAGCGGCGTTGCGCGGCGGGTTGGCGCAGGGAACTGGATTCCGCGATTGGTCATCAAGATGGCGCGCTGCAGGGAACGCCCAGCGACGCGAGGACCCTTCAGGCGGACCGTGCCGCGAGGCTTGCCACCAGAGAGCGCAGGGGCTCCTCTCCATCCACCTCGCCCGCTTCGCTGACCCTCAGGCTGGAGCCCAGCGCCACCGCATCCACCCCGGCCTCTAGCCAGGGGAGCACATCCCCGGCGGCCAGGCCGCCGGCGGCGATACAGAAGGGAAGGGAGGTCCCCAGGGGAGGGGCGAGGCGGCGCCAGTAGCTCGCTCCTAGGGGAGCGGCTGGAAAGAGCTTCACCAGCGCGCAGCCCCAGGCACGGGCCTGGTGCACTTCGGTGGGGGTCATCACGCCGGGCACCAGCACCAGATCAGGCCCGGCCTGCTCCACCAGATCGCGCTCCAGAACCGGCGACACCGCATAGGAGAAGCCTGCGCGGCGGGCATCTTCCAGGGCGGCAGCGCTGCAGAGGGAGGCGGCCCCGAGCCGAAGGTCGGGGAAGGCCTGGATCAGCTCACGGCACTCGCCCACCCAGGCAGGATCGGCTCGCCAGGCCAGCTCTACATGGTGAACCCCCAGGGCCGCCAGTGCGGTGATCGCACGGAAGGCCTGCTGGGGGTTCGAGGGCCTCAGCACCACCAACAGCGGCTGGTGGCGGAGTGAGGCAATCAGGTCGGCGGCGGCGTCAGACGTAGGCCGCCACCTTGACATCGCGGCTCAGGAGCAGTTCCTGGAGTTCCTCGGCATCCACCGTCTCCTTCTCGACGAGAATCTCGGCAAGTTCGTCAAGCACCGGACGATTGGCCACCAGAACCTCGGTGGCGCGCCGGTAAGCCTCATCGACCAGTTGCGACACCTCCTCGTCGATGGCGGCGGCGGTGTCCTCGGAGAAGTCGCGCTCGGCGGCGATGTCGCGGCCGAGGAACATGCCGCCCTGGCTGCGGCCGAGGGCCACGGGACCGAGGCGATCACTCATGCCGAAGCGGGTGACCATCTGACGGGCTACGCGGGCCACCTGCTGGAGGTCGTTGGAGGCACCGGTGGTGACTTCATCTTCGCCGTAGACGATCTCCTCGGCGACGCGGCCACCGAGGGCCACGGCCATCTGGTTTTGGAGGTAGGAGCGGGAGTAGAGGCCCGATTCCATCCGCTCCTCGCTGGGGGTGAAGAAGGTGAGACCGCCGGCCTGACCGCGGGGAATGATGCTGATCTTCTGCACCGGGTCGTAGTCGGGCATCAGGGCGCCCACGAGGGCATGGCCAGACTCGTGATAAGCGACCAGCCGTTTGCGCTTCTCGCTCATCACCCGATCCTTCTTCTCGGGTCCAGCCATGACCCGCTCGATCGCATCATTCACTTCATCCGTGGCGATTTCGGTGAGCTGACGCCGGGCGGCCAGGATGGCGGCCTCGTTGAGCAGGTTGGCCAGGTCGGCGCCGGTGAAGCCCGGGGTGCGGCGCGCCACCTTGTCGAGGTCGACATCGGCGGCGAGGGTCTTGCCGCGGGCGTGCACATTGAGGATCTGCAGCCTTCCCTGATAGTCAGGGCGATCCACCACCACCTGTCGATCGAAACGACCGGGCCGCATCAGCGCCGAATCGAGGACATCGGGCCGGTTGGTTGCCGCCACGATGATAATGCCGGTATTGCCCTCGAAGCCGTCCATCTCGGTGAGCAGCTGGTTGAGGGTCTGCTCCCGTTCGTCGTTGCCGCCCCCGAGGCCGGCGCCCCGCTGACGGCCGACGGCATCGATCTCATCGATGAACACGATGCAGGGAGCACTCTTCTTGGCCTGCTCAAACAAGTCGCGCACCCGGCTGGCGCCGACGCCCACGAACATCTCCACAAACTCCGAGCCGGAGATCGAGAAGAAGGGCACACCCGCCTCTCCGGCCACGGCCTTGGCGAGCAAGGTCTTGCCGGTGCCTGGAGGCCCCACCAGCAGCACTCCCTTGGGGATCTTGGCGCCGACGGCAGTGAAGCGATCGGGGTTCTTGAGGAAATCCACCACCTCGGTGAGCTCGAGCTTGGCGCCCTCGATGCCGGCCACAT
>JAPLIE010000116.1 GCA_026389265.1 Cyanobacteriota bacterium
GGCCGAAGGGCTCTTCAACCGCGCCTTCTTCGAGCACTGCCGCCGCATCCTGCGGCCCGGCGGGGTGTTCGCCACCCAGAGCGAATCGCCCGAGGCCTTCCGCGAGGTTCACCTCGCCACGGTGCGGCTGCTGCGCGAGGTGTTCGGCCACGCCGACCCGCTCTACGGCTGGGTGCCGATGTATCCGAGCGGCTGGTGGAGCTGGACCTTCGCCGCCGTCGATGGCCCGCGCTACCGCGACGCCCAGCCGGAGCGGGCGGCCGGCGTGGCGGCCGGCTGTGAGATCTGGAGCCCCCGCTGGCAACGGGGGGGCTTCGATGCGGTTCCGGCCTTCGTGGAGCGGGCCCTGGCCGATGGGGGCTGAGGCCCTCGAGCCATCCCGCCTTCGCAAGCCTCCCCACAATCCACAGCCGAGCAGATCGCTGATTGGGCCCCACTGCGAATGATCCGCCAGGCCAGCCTCCGCTCAGACTCAGGCTGAATCGCTGGGGGAGACCCCCATCAAGCGATGCATCCACCAAGCCCACCCCTGCGCCGACCGTTCTCCAGAGGCGCACCCCATCGCGCCTTTGCCCTCACCACCGTGACCAGCCCCATCCCGAGTCCTGCCCCCACCACGCCCAGTGGTTCCAGCGCATCCGGGGATCGGGCAACCCTCGGCGCCCCCGCCGACGGGAGTGACCTGTTCGACACCGAAGGGGCCATCTACATGGCCAGCCGCCGCGATCCAGCCGGCTGCCGCGTGGGCCTGTTCGGCGTTCCCTACGACGGCACCACCTCCTTCCGGCCCGGCACCCGCTTCGGGCCCGCCGCGATCCGGGAGGTGAGCACCTTCACCGACCTCGGCGCCGTGGCGATCCCCCACGGCGCCCCGGAGCCGGTGGTGGCCGCCGTGGAACGGGCCACTGAGGCCGTGCTGAACCTGGGCCTGGCCCCCCTGATGCTCGGTGGCGAGCACTCGATCAGCAGCGGCGCCGTGGCGGCGGTGGCCCGGCGCCATCCCGATCTGGTGCTGGTGCAGCTCGATGCCCACGCCGATCTGCGCGAGGAATGGCTCGGCGCTCGCCACAACCATGCCTGCGCGATGCGTCGCTGCCTGGAGGTGCTGCCCAGTGGCACCCTGCGCCAGATCGCCATCCGCAGCGGCAGCCGCGAGGAATTCAGCGAACTGCGCGGCAGCGACCGGCTGGTGCCGATCGAGCAGATGGCGGCGGCCCTGGCCCCCCTGCGGGGACGGCCGCTGTATCTCACCGTGGATCTCGACTGGTTCGATCCCGCCGTGCTGCCGGGCACCGGAACCCCGGAACCCGGTGGCTTTCACTGGGGCGACTTCGCGGCCCTGGTGGAGGAATTGCGCCACCACCGGCTGGTGGCCGCCGATGTGGTGGAGCTCGCCCCCCAGCTCGACCCGAGCGGGGTGAGCGCAGTGCTCGCCGCCAAGGTGGTGCGCAGCCTGGTCTTACTCCTGAACGGCGACTGAGTCGATCGGCAGATCGAATAGCAGCGCGAAAAGCCTCGCGCGGAGGCTGAGGATTGCGGAGGCTTTAGTACACGCAGGTGCCGCTGGTGCGCTGTTCGCGCAGGCGGTCGTGCTGCTGGGCGATCAGCAGAACCGCCAGGGTGGGGTGGTTGTGGAGCAGATTGAGGAAGCGCAGCCGATCCAGCCGGAGGATCTCCACCGGGGTGCGGGCCACGGCATCGCTGCGATGTTCACCCTGGCGCCACACGATGTCCTGGTAGCTGAACAGCTCACCGGGGCGATAGCAAATCCGCTCAGCAATGGGAGTCTCCAACTCCACAATGCCGCGCTTCACAGCATAAATGGCATTAGCGCTGGCTCCCCGGGAAAACACATGGGAGCCGGTGGGGAGGGAAAAGAGTTCGCAGTCCACCTGGGCGGCGAGCAGCTCCAGGGGGATGGTGCTGGTGGGCGTGGCGACCAACGGGGTTCACCTCCGGGGTGAAGGTTTACTTCAGTAGTTGGAATTTAGAACCTTATCGATCAGCAAACCTGTGCCCTGCTGCACTAAACGGCACATAAAACGCTTGGCTGAACAGAGCCCGAATGACAAACCAAGTTCGATTTTAAGCATTTCTTCCGATCAGGCTGCGCTGGGTCCGAAGCCTTCAGCCCTCGGACAGCATCGGCGTCAGGCTGAGTTGCTGAGGGGCCTGCACGGGAGCGAAGGCCCCGCCCGGAGCCACCACCGGCAAGCGGGGGGGCCGGGCGGTCCAGTGATGGCACCACAGGTCACCCACCAGGTCGTGATGAATCGACAACTGGCGCAGCTGGCAGCGACCCAGGCTGACCCCCTGGGGTGGGATGCAATGGCGGCAGCTGCGGCAACTGGGGCGATGACCCATGGCGCTAGGCGTGCAAGCACGGGATCGGGTCGCCCAACCTAAGCCGTTTGGAAAGCGATAAACAGGGAGAAAAACCGTAACCCTGTGCCTCTTCATAGGATCCACCCAGGTGTGACTCCCCCCCATGGCCGCAGCCCCCCAGCCCGATCCGGCCCCCAGCACCGACCTGCGGCGCACCCCCCTCCATGGCGCCGCCCGTGCCGCCGGCGGGCGGCTGGTGCCCTTCGCCGGTTGGGAGATGGCGGTGCAGTTCGCCGGCCTGGTGGCCGAGCACACGGCGGTGCGGCAGACCTGCGGCGTCTTCGACATCTCCCACATGGGGGTGCTCGTGCTGCGGGGCGATGGCGTCAAGGACGCCCTCCAGGGCCTGGTGCCCTCCGATCTGTTCCGCATCGGCCCCGGCGAAGCCAGCTACAGCGTGCTCCTCAACGACGCCGGCGGTATCCGCGACGACCTGATCGTGTACGACCGCGGCCGGCGGCCGGGCCCCGAGGGCGAGCGCGATGAGGTGGTGCTGGTGATCAACGCCGCCTGCGCCGAGGCCGACACCGCCTGGATCCGCAGCCAGCTGGAGCCCGCCGGCATCACCATCGCCGATCGCAAGGGACCCGAGGGCATCCTGCTGGCCCTGCAGGGACCGGAGGCCCCCGCGCGGCTCGAAGCGCTCGTGGGCGAGAGCCTGGCGGGCCTGCCCCGCTTCGGCCACCGCGATCTGGTGCTGCAAGGCGGCCGCGGCGCCGCCGCCGGGGCAGCGGTGTTCGCGGCCCGCACCGGCTACACCGGCGAGGACGGCTTCGAGCTGCTGCTGGAGCGCGATGCGGGCCTGGCCCTCTGGGAGCAGCTCCTGGCCGAGGGGGTCACCCCCTGCGGCCTCGGCGCCCGCGACACCCTGCGCCTGGAGGCGGCCATGCACCTCTATGGCAACGACATGGATGCGGCCACCACGCCACTGGAGGCCTCCCTCGGCTGGCTGGTGCATCTGGAGATGCCCGCCGACTTCATCGGCCGCGCCGCCCTGGAGCGCCAGAGCGCCGATGGCGTGACACGGCGGTTGGTGGGGCTGCGCCTGGAGGGCCGCGCCATCGCCCGCCACGGCTATCCGGTGCTGCACAACGGCGCCGTGGTCGGGGAGGTCACCAGCGGCACCTGGTCCCCCACCCTGGGCCAGGCGATCGCCCTGGCCTACGTGCCCACCGCCGCCGCCAAGCTGGGTACAGCCCTGGCCGTGGAGATCCGCGGCAAGGCCGAGCCGGCCGTGGTGGTGAAGCGGCCCTTCTACCGCCGCGGCTGAAGGCCGGCGCGCCCGGCCAGTACGATCCGCAAAACGTCGGTGCGCCAGCCGGCTCGCACCGCAGATCGCAGCCATGACCAGCACCAAGCCCGACCTCGATGCGATCGAGATCACCGGCATCCGCTGCTATGGCTACACGGGCTACTTCCCGGAGGAGCAGGTGCTTGGCCAGTGGTTTGAGGTGGACCTCACCATCTGGATGGATCTCTCGGTCACCGGCTCCGACGACCAGCTCGAGAACACCCTCAACTACGCCGACGTGGTGGACCGGGTGACCAACCTGCTGGAAACCTCCCGCTTCAAGACGATCGAGAAGCTCAATGCCGTGATCATCGAGGCGGTGTTGGCCTTCGAGCCGGTCCAGAAGGTGCATTCGCGCCTGGTGAAGGTGACCCCCCCCATTCCCCGCTTCGAGGGCCACATCGCCATCGCCATGACGCGCACCAAGGGCGAACCCGCCTGAACCCCACCGCCACAGCCAGCGCCACCACCAACGCCAACACCATGGCCACGACCCCGGAACCGCTCCAGCAGGTGGCCATTGCCCTGGGCAGCAACCTGGGCGCCAGCCGCACCACCCTGGACGAAGCCCTTGAGGCCCTCGACCGCAACGAAGGCGTGCGGGTGATCCGCCGCTCCAGTTGGTATCGCAGCGCCCCGATCGGCCCGGTGCAGCCCGACTACGTGAATGGTTGCGCCCTGCTGGAGGTGAGCCTGGCGCCGGAAGCGCTGCTGGATGTGCTGCAGGCCACCGAGAACCGCTTCGGAAGGGTGCGGGCCGAGCGCTGGGGCCCCCGCACCCTCGACCTCGACCTGATCCTCTACGGCGCCCAGCGCATCGCCACCGAACGGCTGGAGGTGCCCCACCCCCGCATGGCAGAGCGGGCCTTCGTGCTGCTGCCGCTGGCGGAGATCGCCGCAGAATGGATCGATCCGGTGTCCGGCCGTCCGGTGGCAGAGCTGGCCGCCGCCCTCAGCGATCACGGCGGCGTGGAGCGGCTGGAGGAGGGCGCCTGATGGCCTCAGGGTCCGCCGCAGGAGCAGGCGTCAGCGCGGTGGCCTGGCGGGTGGTGAGCGATGTGGACCACACCCTGCTGGAGCAGCCAGGCGAGACCCCTTCGGCCGGCCAGGCGCTGCGCCAGCTGGGCCAACGCGGCATCCCCACCCTGCTGGCCTCCAGTAAAACGTTTGCCGAAATGGTGGCGTTCCAGACCCTGGCGGACCTGCCGCCCCAACCCTTCCTGTTCGAGAACGGCTGCGGCATCGGCTGGCCCACGGCCGCCTGGCCCGCCACCGCCGGGGCACCTCAGCAGGAGCTGGGCGCCTACGGCGCGATCGTGCGCGGCGGGGATCCACAGCGGCTACGCACCCTGCTCCACCAACTGCGCGACAGCGGCGGCCTGCGCTTCTCCCTCCTGGAGGAACTGAACTTCGATGCGATCCAGCAGCTGATCGGTCTGGAGGAACCCCTGGCCCGCCTGGCCCTGCAGCGGCTGGCCTCCATGCCCCTGGTCTGGCAGGACGACCCCTGCAACAAGGCGGAGGCCCTGGCTCAGGTGCTGAGCTGGCTGGGGGAGGCTCCCCACACCACCACCCTGCTGGCCTGCGGCGACAGCGACAACGACCGCGCCCTGCTGGAGAGTGCCGACCTTGCCCTGGTGTTCCACCCGGCCGATCGCCCGGCCATGGCCCTGGCGCCCCCGGCTGCAGAGCGGCCCCGGATCATGCGCACGGCGATCGCCGGCGGACCCGGGGCTTGGCTGGCGGCCGTGGAGGCGGCTCTGGCCGAAGCGGCTCCAGCCGCGCCGACTCCCCCATGAGCGACTTCTTCCAGAACGGCATCGTCACCACGCTCCATGAGCTGGGGGGCCGCAGCACGGCCGACCTGGAGGCCGAAGTGCGTCGGCTGGCCTCCAGCACACCGGTCAGCCTCGTGCTGCCCTGCCTCCACTCCGAGCTGGCGGGGCCTGCCCTGGGGCCCATGGTGCGGCACCTGGCCGCCATGTCCTGGCTGGGCGAGATCGTGATCGGCCTCGACCGAGCCGACGAAAGCGGCTACCGCGAGGCCCTAGCCCTGTTCGACCAGTTGCCCCAGCCCCACCACGTGCTCTGGAACGACGGCCCCCGCATCGGAGCGCTGGTGGCCGAGCTGGGGGCTCTCGGGCTAGCGCCCCGGGAGCGGGGCAAGGGGCACAACATCTGGCTCGGTCTCGGGCTGGTGCAGGCCCACGGACGGGCCGAGGTGGTGGCCCTTCACGACTGCGATGTGATGAGCTTCCAGCCCCGCATGCTGGCGCGGCTTGTCTACCCCCTGCTGCACCCCGAAAGCGGCACTGTTTTCGCCAAGGCCTTTTACCCGCGCATCAGCGAGGGAATGATCTTCGGGCGGGTGAGTCGGCTGTTCGTCACGCCGCTGCTGCGGGCCCTGCGGCGCTGCCTGCCCCCCAGCCGCTACCTGGAATTCCTCGACAGCTTCCGCTACCCCCTGGCCGGCGAATGCGCCCTGCGGATGGCGGCGGCCCGCCGCCTGCACCTGCCCTGCGACTGGGGCATGGAGATCGGCGTGCTCACCGAGGTGTTCCGCGATCACTCCACCCGCCAGATCTGCCAGGTGGACATCGCCGACGCCTACGATCACAAGCACCAGCGCTTCGACCTGAGCCACAGCGATGGCAGCGGTGGGCTGGGGCGTATGAGCCATGACATCGCCACGAACCTGTTCCGTGGCCTGGCCTGCCAGGGTCAGGTGCTCGACCTGGGGCTGGTGCGCACCCTGGTGACGGCCTACCAGCGGATCGTGCTCGACCTGATGGATTCCTACGCCGACGACGCGGCGATCAATGGCCTGCAGCTCGACCGGGGCGAAGAGGCCCGGGCGGTGGAATTCTTTGCCGCCAGCCTGTTCGAGGCGGGCCGGAGCTTCGTGCAGGAGGATCAGCAGCGGCCCCTCACCCCCACCTGGGATGAGCTGAGCCGCCGCCAGCCCCAGGCCCTTGCCAGGCTGCTGGCCGCCGTGCAGGCCGACACCGCCGAGCACGGCGGCCGCTGATCCGCCACCCATCTCCCTTCTTCTCTTCGCCCGACCCGTCCATGGCCCTGCCCCGCCCCCGCACCCTGCTCGGGGTGATCAACATCTCGCCCGAATCGATGGTGAGTGATTCGGTGGTGACAGGCGAGGAGCAGCTGCTGGAGCGGGCTGCCTGGCTGAGCGCCCATGGCTGCGGCATCCTCGATCTGGGGGCCCGCTCGATCACCCCCACCGCGGCGATGATCGACGACGCCGAAGAGCAGCGCCGACTGCTGCCCCCCCTGCGCCGCTTGCGCCAGGAGGGCTACCGGATCTCGGTTGACACCTGGAGCTCCGCCACCGTGCAGGTGGCCCTGGAGGCCGGCGCCACCGATATCAACTTCACCGGCGCTGAGATCAGCCCCGAGGCCCTAGCGGCAGTGACGGCGGCCGATGCCGCCCTGATGCTCACCTACATGCCCTACGGCGACGCCTACCGCATGCGCGACGCCGCGCCGGTGCCCTACCGCCTGCAGGGCCTGCTCGATCACCTGGGGCCGCGGGTGGAGCAGGCCCGCGCCGCCGGCGTGAAGGAGGTGATCATCGATCCCAACCTCGGCATCATCCACCCCTCCACCGACGACTACGGCAAGGTGCAGCTGCAGAACAGCGTGCTCTGGAACCTGGAGAAGCTGCGGGTGCTGGGTTGTCCGATCCTGCTCTACGCGGCCCGCAAGCCGGAGCGGCTGGCCCGCATCCTGTTCGCCTCCAACGTGCTCTTCGCCGGTGCCGACATCATCCGCACCCACCACCCGGACATGATCGAAGCCCTGCTCAACGCCGAAACCGTCGAAGACTGATGAGCACCCTTCCCCTCCATGGCCGGGTCGCCCTGGTCACCGGCGGCGCCCGCCGCACGGGCCGCAGCATCGCCCTGGCCCTGGCCGAAGCCGGCGCCGACCTGGTGATCCACTACAACCAGAGCGCCGCCGAAGCCGAGGCCGTGGTGGCCGAAGTGGAGGCGATCGGCCGCCGGGCCCTGGCGGTGGCGGCCGACCTCGCCGATGCCGAGGCCACAGCCACCGCCTTCCGCGCGGCAGGCGAGCGGCTGGGCCGGCTCGACATCCTGGTGAACAACGCCTGCGGCATCCTCTGGAAGCGCCTGGAAGACACCAGCGCCGCCGAATGGCACACCGCCGTGGAGCAGACCCTCTACATCACCGTCCACGCCTGCCAGGCGGTGCTGCCGATCATGCGCAGCCAGGGCTTCGGGAGGATCGTGAGCCTGATCGATGTGGACGCCGATTCCCTCCGGGCCGTGCCGGCCCTCACCCCCTACAAGATCGGCAAGACCGGCGTGCTGATGCTCACCCGCACCCTGGCCGTCACCGAGGCGCCCCATGGCATCACGGTGAATGGGGTCTCCCCCGGCTCCCTCGACCACTCGGAGCGCACGCCGCCCCTGGAGCGCATCCCCGCCGGCCGCTTCGGCACCGCCGAGGAGGTGGCGCGGGCGGTGCTGTTTCTGGCCGATCCCGCCAGCGGCTACATCACCGGCACCAACATCAAGGTGAGCGGCGGCTACCTGATCTAAGGGGAATCGGGCTTCTGAGGAGAACCGGGCTGAGGAGAATTGGGCTCCGCCGGCCAGCGCACACCCCAGGCCGCGAGGGCTTCGGCCCGCTGCTCGGCGATGGCGAAGGCGTCCTGGCGGTGGGAGTGGCGCGACTCCAGCAGGGAGGAGGCGGTGAGCTGGGAGGGCCACTTGCGGTAGAGCAGGCCCGTCTGGGCGAGGTGCCAGCCCTTGGCCACGGCATTGAGGGCCAGCAGCAAACCGGTGTCCTCCGAGGCGGGCAGGGCCATCCAGCCCCCCAGGGCCCGAAGCAGCTCGCTGCGCACGCAGAGGCTGGCCGGATGCACCGGCAGCCGCCGGCCGTGCTGGCGCCACCAACCGGCCACCCAGCCGATCGGGATCGCCCCCTCCGGCCCGTCCTCCTGCGGAGCAACGCAGCGACCATCGGGCAACAGGTCAAGGGCGGCCGAGGTGAGCCAGCCCACCTCCGGGTGGCGCCGGAACACGGCCACCTCCCGAGCCAGCTGCCCCGGCGTGAGCTGATCATCGGCATCGAGCACCTTCACCAGGGAGCCGCGGGCCCGCGCCAGGGCCAGAGTGCGGGCCAAGGCCGGCCCAAAGGCCACCGGGTTGGCCTGCTGGCGAATCCTGCCGTCGTCCGGGAGGGGCTCCTGCAGGGGGTCCGGGCCATCGCGCTGAACCAGCCACTCCCAGTCCCAAGGGTGATCCGGCTCCGGCTCCTGCTGCCGCAGGCTGTGCCAGGTGTCGGTGAGCCAGGCGGAATGGGCCGGCAGCACTGGCGTGATCACGGAAACGAGCCTCATCACCCCGGTAGCCGTCGGGAGCGAATGGCGCTCACAGAGCCTCCGCGGAACCAGAGCCACCGGCGGCGAGATTCCCGGCGAGGTCGCCATCGCTGACCCCATCGATGAAGCACTGCACCAGGATGCGGGTGAAGCTGTTGAGCGGATAGGTGAAGGCCTGCTCCGGCGTCACCCAGGCCCACTCCTCAATCTCGTGGTTGGGCGTGATCACACTGCCGCCGCTGTAGGCGAAATAGTTGATCAGCACGAAATGGGCACTCTGGTGGAACTGAGGGTCGTCCACGGCCTCTTGCAGGAGGGCAAAGCGCACCCGCTCTAGATCCAGCCCCACCTCCTCGCGGAACTCCCGCAACAGGGCCGCCTCCAGGGTTTCACCCCACTCCACCTTGCCGCCGGGCACCCCCCAGGTGCCCCGCCACTTGCCGGTGCGCACGATCAGCACCTTGCCCTCGGGATTGGTCACCAAGGCGCCCACGGTGGCCAGGGGGAATCGCGGTGTCATGGGCGACCTACTCCGGCGGAAGCTAGGACAGCGGCCTGGGCCAGCCAGCAGCGGCCGGGGAGCCGCACCCGAAGAGGCAGGCCAAACCCGGGCCAGCCCCGCCAACACCGCCCAGCTCACCCCAGACGATCACAGCTCCACACCAGCTGCCATCACAACCGGCTTCACAACCTGCCTCACAACAGGGTCACCACGCCGCTGCCGATGTCGCAGTAGGCACTGCGGATCGTGAGCCTGCCGGCGGCCACCGCGTCCTTGAGCAGGGCGCTGCGGGCGGTGAGCTGATCGGCGACGTGGCGGGCGTTGCGCTCAATGGCCCGGGTCAGGTCGTCGCCGCTCCTGAGCTGGGCGCGGATCGGCTCCACCAGGTCCTCCAACAGAGGGGTGAGGGGTGCGTCACTCATCGCCGCCTGCACCGCACCGCAACGGCTGTGGCCAAGCACCAGCACCAAGGAGACCCCCAAAACCCCCACGGCGTAATCGAGGGAGGCGATGGCCTGGTCGAAGGCCGTGTTGCCAGCACTGCGCACCTGGTAGATCTCACCGGAGGCGCAGTCAAACAGCCAGCCGGGATCCACCCGGGAATCGGCGCAGGAGAGAACTGCCGCAAAGGGCCTCTGGCCCTGGGCGAGGGCCTGGGGAGCGATCTGACAGGTGTGGCTCCAGAGGGTGCTGAGCGGCTCCATCCGCTGCTCATAGGGGGCGGCGGCGGCGGCCCTCCAAGCGGCCGCGAAACGCACATTGCCCTCCTGGAGACGCCGCAGCGGATCCTGGGGGGTGCAGGCCTGGAGCCGCTCCAGCAACTGCGGCTCCTGAACCGGGGAATCCAGCCGGGCCTCGGCCTGAGCGGGCCTGGCCGCCCCAAGAATTCCGCCCAACAGGCCAAACACGAGGCTGGAGCCCTGAAGCAGGGAGCGGCGGGGCAGCGTCACGGAAGCCCCCAGGCAACGGAGCGGTTCCACGACCTTAAGAGGCTGCTGAAAAAGCCCGAGAACGCCCGCCCATTCCCTGCCAAACGCTTCAATTTCATGCCGTTCTGCTTCTCGCCATGACCGCGCCGCTTGCCAGCAACGACTGGAATCCCTCCTCCTGCCAACGTCTTCCCGCTGAGCTGGGAAGCCAGGGGTGAGCACCCACCAGCGGCCACCCCCAGCAGCCGCCGTGGGAAAATCCCCAATTGCTTGCGGTTCAACCATGCGCAGCCACGGGTGCGGCGATCTGCAGGCCGACCAGGTCGGCCAAGCCGTGCAGCTCTGCGGCTGGGTCGACCGGCGCCGCGACCACGGCGGCGTGATCTTCATCGACCTGCGCGACCGCAGTGGCACCGTGCAGATCACGGTGGATCCCGAGCTGGCGGGCAACGAGCCTGGGGCGCGCGAGGCCTTTGCGGCGGTGTTCGAAACCGCCAGCCACCTGCGCAACGAAACGGTGCTGCAGGTGCAGGGCAGGCTGCGGAAGCGGCCGGCCGATTCGATCAATGAACGCCTGACGACCGGCCACTTCGAGGTGCTGGCGGGCACCATCACCGTGCTCAACGCCGTGAAGGGCAACCTCCCCTTCCCCGTGTCGGTGCACGACGAGGAGAACACCCGCGAGGAGCTGCGGCTGCGGCACCGCTATCTGGATCTGCGCCGTGAGCGCATGAACGGCAACCTGCGGCTGCGCCACCAAACCACCCGGGCGATCCGCCAGTTCCTGGAGAACGAGGGCTTCATCGAGGTGGAAACGCCGATCCTCACCCGCTCCACCCCCGAAGGCGCCCGCGACTACCTGGTGCCTTCGCGGGTCTGCGGTGGCGAGTGGTTTGCCCTGCCCCAGTCGC
>JAPLIE010000122.1 GCA_026389265.1 Cyanobacteriota bacterium
GCCCTGCAGGAAGGTGGTGATCGCCATCAGGCCAAGCCCGCCGATCAGGATCAAGCCCGCCAGCACCACCTGGCCCAGCGGGGTGAGCTCGCTGCCCACATCGATGATCGAGAGCCCCGTCACCGTGATCGCCGAGGTCACGGTGAACAGGGCCTCCCACAGACCCACGCTGTCGCTCGAGCAGAGGGGCGAAGCCAGCACCAGGGTGCCGGCGGCGATCACGAGCAGGCCCGTGACCACGGTGAACTGGGGCACCGTGAGCCGCTCCCGCCAGTGGTGCAGGCCACTCCACCAGGGGGCCAGGGGGCGCCGGGTCATCGGCAGGGCAATGGAAAACGGATTTATTTTGCTGGGCCGGGGTACTTGCGAGTGGTGGAGGCTCAGCTTGTTTGTCGCTCCCTAGGGTGATACCTCGATTCCTGGGCTGAAATCGCTGGCGTCCGCCATGTCGGCGGCGGCCTGAAGGGTCTCTTTGGCAAGACAGCCGGCTCCCCCCTGATCCCCATGGCCTCTCCGAGCCTGCTCACCACCCTGCTGATCCTGCTGGTGGGGGTGCTCTGCGCCCGGTTCGCCGCTGGGCCCCTGGCCCGCTGGGCCGTGCCCGCCATCCTGCTGGAGCTGGGCATGGGATTTCTGCTCGGCAACACGGTGCTCCCGTTTGCAGCGGTCGCCCCGCTGGAGGGGCTCACCCAGCTGGGGGTGCTGGCGCTCTTCTTCCAGGTGGGGCTGGAGGTGCGGGGGGATCTGCTCACCTCCAGACGGGGATCGATCCTCAGGGTGGTGGCCCTCAGTGTGCTGGCCCCCCTGATCGCCTTTTGGCCGCTGCGATTCGGATTCGGCATGGCCCCGGCCACAGCGTTTCTCTGTCTGGCGGTGCTCTGCGCCACCGGCACCGGCGTAACCCTGCGGGTCCTGGGGCAGCGCCAGGCCCTGCAGAGCCCATCCGGGCGATTGCTGGTGGGGGTGTCCGTGCTCGACGACCTGCCGGCGATCGCCCTGCTGGGTGTGGCCTCAGCCATGGCTGGAGGGAACGTGGCCCCCCAAGGCTCCGCTGCCCTGGGGGGCATAGCCCTCGGGAGCATGGTGTTGGGATTACTGCTGGCGGGGCTGAGCTGGCTGGCGGTAGACCGTTGGGCGGCGGCGGCGCCACGGCCCCCGGCCGGTCCGTTGTCCATCCTGCTGCTGCTGATCGGCTGCGCCTGGGTGGGGGAAGTCAGCGGTCTGACCAGCCTGCTGGGGGCTCTCTGGGCCGGCGTGCTGCTGGCCCGCCTGGAACCTCCGGCCCAGCCGCTGCGGGAGGTGCTCGTGCTCCTGGCCGAGGTGTTCCTGCCGCTCTATTTCATCAGCGTGGGCATGAGGCTGCCCGGCTCAAGCCTCCTGGAGCCCAAGGCCTGGACCCTGGCCGCCTTCCTGGTGGTGGTGGCGGTGCTGTGCAAGCTGGTTTGCGGCCTGGGGGTGTCAGCCAAGGACCGACGGGCTGGGGTGGATCCCTGGGTCGTGGCCTTCGGGCTGGTTCCCCGCGGTCTGCCAGGCCTGGTATTTGCCACGACGGCCCTAGCCCGGGGGGTGATCGACACGGTGCAATTCGCTGCCCTGCTGATCATGGTCACCGTGACCACCGTGCTGGGGCTGCTCCTGCTCGAGCGCAGGCTGACCCGGATGCCGCAAACCTCAGGCCTCAGGAGCTGAGGGAGCGTCGCGGAACTGCTCGAGCAACAGGCCTCGCTGATACTCGGCCGACAAGCTGGCCAGGTGTGCCCTGGCCTGCTCGTGGAGCTGGGGGTCGACCAATTCCAGGGTGGTTCCGGTGGGAACGCTCATCCTGAGAACCAGGGCCATGGCATCAAAAAGCCTCACCTGGTCGTTTTGCCAGCCCTGATAATCCGCAGCCAGGGCGGCGAGGGCGTCACCCGATGCCGCTCCCCGTTCCACCTGCTCTCGCAGGTGCTGCACCTGGGAGAGTCGGGCCGAGGTCACCAAGGCATGGGCAGCCCCGAGAGCCGCCAGGGAATCGGCGGCCTCCCGTTTGAGCAGGGCCATACTGCGGCTGAGCACCGCCCCCTCCACGGTGAGCGGCTCGCGGCTTGCGGGACTGAACAAGGCCGCCGGGGGAACGGAGGTGCGCGACTCAGCTAGAGGCTGGGAGGCCACCGGGTCCGCAGAACCATTACCCGACTGGGAGGGCAGCGGCACCTTCACGAGAACCACGGGCCGTTCAGGAGGCGATTCCGCGGCGGGGGCGAGTCGATGGCCGAGCCGCACCAAGAACTCGCCAAAGCGACGGCGCAGGGGGAAGGGGCTCTGCATGGGTAAAGGATCCGAACACAGATCCCCGATGATGGCTTTTAATTGTGCCTAAATTCACCCGTATAGCGAGGGTCGGTTTCAGCGGTGCGAAAGCCCGGAAATCCGACCTTGCCCTTACCGCCCCTGGAAAGGGACGGAAAATGTTCAACTGTGATCCCGCAACTTGGTGGTGCAGACGGTGATGCACTCCTGATCATCGAGAGAGCAGGTTGTGATGCATTCGAAATAGGCCTCAACCGCATCGACACCATCATCAATCTCTGATGCGCCGATGCCGGAAAGGAGCCCGAAGCCATCCTGGGACTGGGGGGCGAAGCTGTTCATGGCGGAAAATGTCTGGGTTCCCACACCCTAAACCGATTGACAGAAGCCACCATCCGGGGTGCCCGAAATTAAGCAGCTTTACTCATCACAATGTGTGGAAGCGTTAAGGCGCCAGCAGCGCACCTCAACCCGGCCACAAGTGCATTCCCGTGCGTGGCCTCTGCTGAGGCGGCTTGGGGGCTCCATAATTTGCCCAGCGTGAAACCCAGCGATGCAACCCTCCCTGTTTCCCCGCACCCTGCACCACCCGCGCTCCAGAACGGCGCAAGGGCTGAGGCCGCGACTGAGCGGGCCGCGCCATGCCCGCCCGCTGCACCCTGCCCGTCCCACGGCCAAGCGCTCTAAACGGTTTCTGGTGGAAGGTCTGGTGGCGGGTCTGGCCACGGCCCTGATGACCGGGGTTGCCCTGGCATCACCGGCCCTCTTGCGGCAGGACCCGCTCACCAGCCTTCGCGACCTGGCGGGTGTCGTGGTGCCGGGTCTGGGCCAGCCCAGCTCTCCCGGGCTCTACGAATGCCCCTGAAGCTGGCTGAGCCCCGTTGATCGTCCCCCGGAGTTCCCTGGCCCGAGGCCTGCTGGCGATCACTCTCGCCAGCACCTTTGGTGCCGCCGTAGCTGCGCCGGAACCCAAGTCTGCCGCCCGTGAGGCGAGCATCCGCCAACTGGAGCGCTCCTGGGCCCGCCTCGACCAGGACATCCGCCTGCTGGACCAACTCCTGCCACCCACGCCGCCCGGGGCGGGATCCCCGGGAACCCCAGCCGGCCTAGGGCCGGCCCTGCTGCGGGCCAACGCACCGGCCCGGGGTCCACTGGACCTGGATGCACCGGACCTCAGCCCCCCGGCTCTGGCCCTGCCGAGCAGCGCCAGCCTCGGCCAGGGGAGCG
The DNA here is from genome assembly GCA_026389265.1 of Cyanobacteriota bacterium. Classification (GTDB taxonomy): domain Bacteria; phylum Cyanobacteriota; class Cyanobacteriia; order PCC-6307; family Cyanobiaceae; genus Cyanobium. The sequence continues at coordinate 3,517 of JAPLIE010000122.1, forward strand.
TTCAGTCCATCAGCCTCAGCCAGGCCCTGGCCCTCGCCTATCGCCAGAGCCCCGAACTTCAGGAGCAGCGGTTGGCCGTGGCCCGCGCCCTGGCCGATCTCCAGGCCCGCCTCGGTCTGTACTGGCCCAGGCTGGAGGCGCTGGCGGGGCTGGGATACCAGCAGAGCGGCACCGGCTTCACCGTGCCCTCGGGAAATCCGGCCCTCGGCTTCGGTGGCCCCTTCGCTCCCGGCGGGGCCTTCTACGTGCCCACAGGAGCCACCGCTTATCTCAACCAGGGCAACCGCAGCCTCGGCGCCGGTCTGGAACTCCGCTACGCCCTGCTCGACTTCGCCCGCACCCCGGCCGTGCAGTCCGCCCGTGCCCAGCTGCGTGAGGCCCGCAACCGCTACGCCAATGGCCTGCGGCGGCTCCAGCTGGCGGTAAGCGAGGCGTACTACAACCTCCAGCGCAGCGACCAGCTGGTGCGGATCCGTCAGGCCGACCTGAGCAACGACCTGGTGATCCTCCAGGACGTGCTGGCCCTCAAACAGGCCGGCCTGGTGCCACGGCTCGACCTACTGCGGCGCAGAGCCATCGAGGCGGACAGCGAGGAGCAGCTCACCCAGGCCTTTGCCGACCGGGCCGTGGCCCGGCGGCGGCTGGCCGCCTTGATCAATCTGTCGCCCGCGATCACGCCGAGTGCCAGCGACCCGGTGAGCCTCCAGCCCGCCTGGCCCCTGGATCTGGAGCGCAGCCTGCTGGCGGCCTACCAGGGCAATCCGGAGCTGGAGGCGGTGCTCGCCATCCGGGAGGCGCTGGCGCACAACCGGGACGCCGCGGCCGCCCAGCTGCTGCCGAAGCTCAGCTTCGTGGGTCAGGCCGGCGCAAGCGGTGATCAGACCAGCCAGTGGTCGATCACGGGGGATTGTTGCGGCACCACCGTGATCCCGATCCTCAACAGCGGCGGCTACGACTGGGCCGTGGGCCTCACCTTCCGCTGGCTGCTCTTCGATGCCGGCAGCACGGCGGCCGAGGTGCGCTCGCTGGCCCGCCAGGAAGAGAGCCAGGCCCAGCGGTATGCGGCCCAGCGCAACGACATCCGCCTGCGGCTCGAACAGGCCTTCTTCGAGCATGAGGCGAGCCTGGCCAAGCTCGCCTCCAGCCGGCGCGGCGTGGCGGCCAGCCTGGAGGGCTTCCGGGATGCCCGGCTCCGCTATCAGAGCGGCCTCTCCGACGAAACCACCCTCTCGCTCACCCAGGACCGGCTGGTGCAGAGCCTGGTGCGGCGCCTCAACGCCACGATCGATGTGAACATCACCTACGCGCGGCTGCTGCGGGAGCTACTGCCGGTGCCCCGTGATCCGGCCAAACCGCTGCAATCGCAGCTGGAGCTGCCGCCGGCCCCGGCGACTGGGGCCGCGCCCTGAGGTCCTGAGGCTCGCCCATGCTCACCTTCCCTGTTCTGCGAGCGGCCCTCAAGTACGGCCTGGCGGCGGCCCTGGCCGGCACCCTGGCGATGAACAGAAAGGACGTGCAGTTCGCCTGGTACCCCCTGGTGGCGGTGGTGATGTGCATGGACGAGACCGACACCCGCGTGCTCGCCGCCTCCCGCACCCGGGTGCTCGGCACGCTCACCGGCGGGCTGGTCGGCGGCCTGGTGCACCTGGTGCTGAGCGGCTGGGTCGGCCTCACGGTGAGCCTGCTGCTGGTGGTACCGCTGCTGCGGCTGTTGGGCTGGCAGTCCAGCCGCGGACTGGGAATGCTGGTGTGCTCGATGTTGTTTCTGATCGAGCGCTACACCGAGCAGAACTGGGCCTATGTGGGCGGCCGCATCCTCGACACCCTGATCGGCATCGGCGCGGTGCTGGTGGTGAGTTTCCTCTTCTGGCCCGTGGATCGGCTGGCGGAGATCCGCTCGATTGATGCGCAACTGCGGCGCGTCATCACCCCCAGGTTGGAGGAGATCCACCGGGGGCTGAAGGAACCAGGCCCGCTCCTGGAGCGACCATCGCTTCCGCTGATCGGCAGCCGCCTCAACCTGCGCCTCGCCCAGCTGGTGGGCGATGAGCTGCGCAGTGCTCCCGGCGGCAGAGCCCACCGACAGCACTGGCGACAACGCCAGTTGCTCTGGGAGCGGATCCAGCACCACAGCCTCCAGGTGGAGCGCCTGGCGAGGTTGTTGCCCCGCGGGGCCCTCGCCCATGCCGACACTCCCTGGCTGGATGACCTGCCGGCGATGCTGGTTAGCGGTGGCAACGCGGCGATTCCCGCCTTGCCCAGCCGGCAGAGCCTGGTGCGTCTGGCCAGCGGCCATCAGCTACCGCCGCTGGTTCTGTTGGGCCTCGACGACGAGATCCAGCGCCTGGTGCGCAGCCTCCACAGCCTGGCCCTGGCCAGCCGGCGGGATGGGACCGCATGACCCGTGCCCAACCACCGCTGATCACTCGGGAGGACCTGCGGTTGGCCCTCACCGCCGGCCTCTCGGCTGGCCTGGGGATCACCCTGGGGCTGCCCGATCCCGTATATGGACCGCTGGCGGTGGCGGCGGTGCTGGGCGGCACGGTGGGGGCCAGCCGCACCCTGGGCATCCAGCGAATGCTGGGCACTCTGATGGGGGGAGTGATCCTGCTGGTGCTTTATCCCACCCTCAGCCCGATCCTGCCGATGCCCATCGGCGTGGCCATTGCTCTGGTCTGCACCCGGCTGTTCGGTGGCGCCCTCGGCCTCCACAGCGGCTACAAGGTGGCGGGCCTGGTGGTGTCGATTGGCTGGACCGCCCATTCCGGCGAGATCACCACCTGGGTGCCGATCCGGTTGTTGCTGACACTGCTCGGTGTGCTGATGGCCTGGGCGGCAATTCGCTTGTTTTGGCCCAGCCGCGCCATCGATCGGCGGCAGCAACTCTCGGTGCAGCTGTATCGGGAATTCGCCCATTCCCTTCGGGAGCAGGCGGCCCTGTTGCGCCAGGGCGACGGTGTGCGCGGTGCCGGTGGCCTGGAGCGGCGCAACCACCTACTGACCCTGATCCTCGAGCACCAGAACCAGCGCTCTGATGCGATGAAGGAGCTCGGCAATGACCATCTGGGCGAGCGGCTAGCGCGGCTGTGGGACCGCCAGGAGCAACTGTGGAGCGAACTGATCGCCTGCTATCGCACCCTGTTGCGCCTACCGCCGCTGCCCCGTCGCCATGGGTCGTTGGCCCACCTGATCGAGGTTGAGGCGGCCCTGCTGGAGGCGGCGGCTGATCGGCTGGAGACCTGGGCCGGTTGCTGGCCCAGCTCGCCACCCCGCCACAGAATCACGGCTCAGGACGAGGGTGATTCCCTGGCCACCGCCGGCCGCAACCTGGAGGCCGCCGAAATGGGTCTGTTCGAGGATGCCGAGGCCACGGCCCTACTGCTCGGCGGCTCCGGAGGCCGCAGGGCGGTGGCCTGTTCCCAGGTGCTGCTGGCGTTGCAGGGCTTCGAGGTGGCCTGGAGGGCGACGCCTTGAAACACTGCTGCCCATAACTGAGAACCTCAGCCGAATCCTGGCCGACACGCCAGCTTCAGCAAGTTCTGCCCCTCACGAGGAGAGCCTCAACACGTCCTGGTGTGAGCGCTCCATCCCGGCCAGGCCGCTCCCAGGCCGATCGATGCCTAGCCGGATGGCCCCTCGCCGCCGGCCAGAAAACGCTCGATCCGGTAGCCCAGGATCACCAGCAGCAGCACCAGCCAGAACCAGAGTTCCGGGGGGTTGGCATTGGTGATCACCACCAGCAGCACCACCTCGGCCACCAGCCAGGGAAGTTCCCGACGGAACAGATCGCGGCTTGTGGGTTTCACCAGCTGGCCGCTCCGCCTGGCTCGAGGCCCCGCTTCCAGGTGCGGTTGATGGCAGGGCTGCGGTAGCCACCAGTGATCGAACGCAGACCCGGCAGCATGTAGGAGAGCGGCGTGCGCCACTCCACGTAGGCATGGGTCTCGACTGTGAGACCCTCCCGCACCGGAAACACCTCGCTGCCGCGGGAGAGGGTCCAGCGGAAGCCATCGCGGCTGGCGGGATCCCGTTCGAGGTCGATCTGGGCGCGCATCACCGGCCCACTCTCCACCAGCGCCTTGGCCAGCTGGGGGTTGCCGATCGTGGTGGAGATGTCCTCCTCGGTGGCGGGCAGCGTGTTCACCTGCCGCACCTTGCCCACGATGCCGCCGAAGCGGCTGCGCTGGTTCCACTGGGGCACCACCTCCACGGGCATGCCGTTCCGCAGGCGGCGGGCATCGGCCGGCGCGAAGTAGGACACGGCCTTCAGGGGCACTCCTCCTGCCGCTAAGCGGCCGATGGTGCCTAGCCGCTGGCCCACCGCCACCGTCTGGCCGGCGATCACCTGCAGGTCGAGCACCTCGCCGTCGCGGTCGGCATGGAGCTGGCCCTCGTAGGCCAGGCGTGCCTCGGTGATCCGGATCCGCCGGCGCAGATCATCGATGGCGTAGCGGCGCTGCAGAGCTTCAGTCTCGATCGCGAGCTTCACCTGCTGGTAGGCGGTGAGCACCTTCTTTTCTTCGATCCGCACCTGATCGAGGTTCACGCCGGCCGTGGTGAGCCCCTGCTCGGTGCTCACCACTTCGCTGGAGAGTGGCGCCACCACCTCACGGCGGGTCAACCAGTCGAGCCGGCGCAGCTTGCTGGCATAGGTGTCGCGCAGGCTGCCGTAGCGCTCCCGATCCGACTGGAGCTTGGCCACGGCGGTATCCACGCTGACCTGCTCGCTCTGCAGGCGCAGGCGATCGCGCTCGTCGAGGGTGCGATTCTGGCGCTCCAGTTCGCGCAGATTGGCGCGCTGCTGCTCCAGCTCCTTCTCCAGCACCGGCAGGTAGAGCTCCACCAGCACCTGGCCCCGTTGCACCCGATCGCCCACCCGGATCGGCAGGCGCCGCACCTGGCCGGCGGCGCGGGCATCGAGCAGGCCGGCATTGTCCGGCAGCAGCAGCACCCCCTTACCCACCACCTCGGTGGGCACCAGCCAGAACGCTGCCCAGGCGGCCACAGCTCCGCCCATCAGCGCCAGGGCTACCCCCAGCTGCTGACGGGGGCCGAGGGGGTGCAGCCGGAGCGTGGATCGATTCAGCCAACGGCGGGGAGGGGCCAGCCAACGGCGGGGGGTGGCCAGCTTGGGGCCGGGGGAGTCCATCGGGCCAGCTTGCAGGGAATCGATCCCGTTGTCAGCCCATCCGGCGCCTGCATCAACGACCTGGATGGAGCCTTCAGGCTCAACGCTCTAGCTCAGCGGCGTGCTCCGCAGAGGGCTTACCGAGCAGGTGCAGGTCCGATGCCGAGGCCCCGCGGGTCGCGCCCTAACGTCGCCCCATGCGCCTGCTCCACACCTCCGACTGGCACCTCGGGCGGAGCTTCCACGGGGCCTCCCTGCTCGATGAGCAAGCCGAGGCGCTCGATCGCATCGTGGAGCTGGCCCGCGAGGGGGCGGTGGATCTGGTGGTGATCGCCGGCGACCTCTACGACCGCGCCATCCCGCCAGCCGAGGCGGTGTCGCTGTTCACCGACACCCTGGCGCAGCTGCGCAGCGCCGGCATCGCGGTGGTGGCGATCGCCGGCAACCACGACTCCCACGTGCGCGTCTCGGTCTACGACCCGCTGCTCAGCGCCCTGGGGGTGACGATCCGGGGCGCCGTGACCCGGGCCGCCGAGCCGGTGCTGGTGCAGCCCGCAGGCGGGGGCGCCGCGGTGGCGGTGTACCCCCTCCCCTACCTCGAGCCCGTGGTGGACGGTCCGCGGCTGCTGGCAGCCCCGGCCCCTGAGGGATGCGACTCCGCCGAGGAGGTGGCCCTGGAGCTTCCAGCCGGCACCCCTGCCCGCTTCAGCCATGAAGTCACCACCCGCCTGGCCCTGCAGGGCATCCGCCGCGACCTCAAGCGCCGGCCGGGCAGCCGCTCGGTGCTGGTGGCCCACACCTTCGTGGCGGGAGGGCAGGGTTCCGATTCCGAGCGGGAGCTGAGCGTGGGCCAGGTGGACCGGGTGAGCGTGGAGGCCTTCGCCGGCATCGATTACGTGGCGTTGGGCCACCTGCATGGCTCCCAGCAGCTGGATGGGCCGCGGCTGGCCTACAGCGGCACGCCCCTGCCCTATTCCTTCTCCGAGGAGCGACACCGCAAGTCGGTGCGGATTGTGGAGCTGGCCGCCGATGGCACGCCGGCGGTGGAGGTGGTGCCCCTTGGGGTGGGGCGGAGCCTGCAGACCATCGAGGGCACCCTGGCGACCCTCTGCAGCGATCCCAGCTTCGAGGGGGCCCGTGAGGCTCGGGTGCGGGCGATCCTCACCGATGAAGCCCTGCCCCTTCAGGCCATGGCCCGGCTGCGGGAGCGCTTTCCCAATGCCGTGGAGCTGCGCCATCAACCGCCGGCGGTGGAACGCTCCAGCGGCGACGAGCGCAGCCGGCGGATCCGGGAAGCCCGCTCCCCCCTGGAACTGGCCGGCCTCTTTCTTGCCGATCAGCAGGGCCGGCCGGCCACCGCCGCCGAGCTGGATCTGCTGCGCCTGGCCCTGGAAGCCGCCGGCCGCGGGGGGGAACGGTGAAACCTCACCACCTCGTGATCGAGGCCTTCGGCCCCTATGCCGAGCGGGTGGCCATCGACTTCGACGCCCTCAGCGACGAGGGCCTCTTCCTGATCCATGGCAGCACCGGCGCCGGCAAGACCTTCCTGCTCGATGCGATGAGCTTCGCCCTCTATGGGGAAGTGTCGGGGGAGCGGGGCGTGAAGGGCCTCCGCTCCGACCATGCCCCGCCCCAGGCGGTGCCGCGGGTGGAACTCGACTTCTCCGCCGGTGGCGCTCGCTACCGGGTGGAACGCACCCCGCCCTACACCGCCACCAAGCTGCGGGGGAGCGGCACCACCGAGAAGCTGGCGGCAGCCGCCCTCTTCCGGGTGCTGGGAACGGAGCAGCAGCCCGTGGCCAGCCGCGCCAGCGAGGTCACCCGAGAGGTGGAGAGGATCGTGGGGCTGAATGCGGCCCAGTTCCGCCAGGTGATTCTGCTGCCCCAGGGCCGCTTCGCCGAGGTGCTGCGCGCTAGGGCCGAGGAGCGCGAAGCCCTGCTCAAGACCCTCTTCGAAACGGAAATCCACGAGCGGGCCGGCAGCTGGCTGGAGGACCAGGCCCGTACGGCCCTGCGGGCGATCGAGGAGCAGAAGCGGCACCTGGCCTGGTTGCGCGAGCAGGCCGCCCAGGAATGGCTCCCCTTCGCCGATCAACCCCACGGCAGGGCCGAAGGCGAGGGCGCCAGCCGCTCCCAAGACCCCATGGGAGCCGAGAGACCCGCATCAGCCAGTGACCCCGGCACACCCACCGACCAGG
>JAPLIE010000085.1 GCA_026389265.1 Cyanobacteriota bacterium
CATTCAAGGTGGGTATCGACAGCACCGCCGTTGCTGATCCCGCCAAAAACGTGAGCGTTCCGTTTGCGAGGCCTGAATAATCGGTGCCGCTGATGGCGGTGCCAGTGATCGAATAGTTGACGATGAGAGCGGCGGTCAGATCGCCGCCCCGGGTGGCTGTGAAGACCGAAGCGACAGGACCGGTCTCATTGCCGGCCGTGGTGGCGACGATCGAGAGTGGTGATGGAGGGGCGTCGTCGTTGGTGATGGTTGCCCGCTGGGAGGCCTTGATGATTTCGGTGCCGGCCGAGGCGCCACTCAAGACAATCTCAAACTCCTCATCGGGTTCAAAGACAGCGTCACCAGCGACTTGAATTGTGATCGTTTTCTCGCTTTCATTGGCGGCAAACTGTATGGTGCCGGCAAGAGGAGTGCCCGCAGTGAAATCATTCGCTGCTGCCGGATTGGTACCCACCCCCTGCAGAGTCCAGTCGACCGACGAGGTGCCAGTGATCAATCCTGTTCGTTTAACAATAAAAGTGTAGATTGTGAATCCACTGCTTCCTTCTGCCTGATTGGCGACGAGAGTTCCGATGCTGAGCCTGGGCGTGACAACCGCGGCAGGCTTGTAAACAAATGAGAGCTCAATGACGTATGGATCAGGCCGATTGAAGCCTGTGACGTTGTCACGGAAGGCCTGAATGGCTAGGAATGCGGTGCCGGTTGACAGGTCGTAGCGACGGTAATTTGTGCCAACACCAACGAAGCCAGTCGCGTTTGTGAAACCCCAGAACAGATTCGTTCTGTCTTCAAATGGAATGTTGCCGGTGTATACGCCGGTGTATACTCTGCCAAAACTGCTAGTGCTTGAGCCATACTCAAGGATATCAATGGCATAGTCGTTGAGGGTTGTCCCCGCCGGAAGGATGAGATCCACGCCAGGGCGAATCACATAAAAGTCGTTGTCCGAGCCGTCAAGCCTGCTTCCCTCTATCTGAACCACAAAGTTAGTTGGGCTACCGGTGTTGATTCCCGTCAAATCAAAAGGAATACCCTCCAGCACGAGTTCGGCCCGCTGGGTACCATCAGCCGAATAGACATCACCATTTGTTGCGCTATTGAGCTCCTGATAGGTAAAAATGGACACAGCAGCTTCAGCTTGCAAAGCAGCGCTTTTTGGACTTATTATTATAGAGTCACTGCTTTCTCTAAGAACTTTCTTTTGTGCGCCAGAAAGAGTCTGCCCGCTGAGCAGCGCTGCAAAGTATTCCCCCTCATCCCCAGGGGTATCCACCGCATTCAGCCGCCCATCCAGGTGATGCCCCAGTTCTTCGGTGAGCACTGAGAACACCTGGGCTTTGGTTGCTGTCGCTAACCAGTCCGCATTGAGATAGATCGTGCCTGTGGAGAGCGCATAAGCCCCCATTGCGCCATTGATGTCTGATGAGGAGAGCAGAACAATCGGCGGCAACCCACCGAACTCTCCTGCCGAATACTGCGTGATTAGGTCTGTAAGGGCAGGTGGTTCTCCTGGTAGCAACAGGGCTTCCTGTGCTGCGGAAGAAAGTCGACCATCTGCCGACCACCCCAGCAGAAGGAGGTGCCACCCCGGCAGCAGGGAGGCAATGAGGTGTTCTGCTGTAATTTGTTGTGGTGCTTTCTTCTTGGCATCAGAAAGAACTTGCCCACTGAGCAGCGCCGCAAAGTATTCTCCTTTATCACCATGGGCATCCGCCGCATTCATCAGACCATCCAGGTCGTGCCCGAGTTCCTCAGTGAGCACCGCGAACACCTCCTCTTTAGTCGCTGTTGCTAACCAATCGGCATTGAGATAAATGGTGCCGGTGGCGAGCGTGTAAACTCCCTGCGTGCCATTGATGTCTGCTGAGGAGAGCTGAGCAATCGGCGGCAATCCGGTAAATCCACCCACCGACCACCGGGTGATCAGCTCTGCAAGGGCAGGTGATGCAGCCCGCAGCAACAGGACTTACTGTGCTGCGGCAGATAGACGAACATCTGCTGACCAGGCTTGGAGAAGGAGGCGCCATTCCGGCAGAAGGTAGGGAAAGAGGCTGTCTTCTGAGGTGCGAGGCATTTGGAAGGGTCTGAGAAGGATTGCGGGAGAGGAGATCCGGCGTTGTGCCTATGCTCGGCCTTATATTATCACCAGCAAGTGTTAATCCGCTTTGGCTATCCACTGGCGGAAGCAACAACCTGCCCTTGTTGTGTATAAAATGCTACATACGGCGCCACCCTCAACGCCAAGGGCATGGGGCTGCGCTTCTCCCTGCTCAACTTCGGGAAGCGCTGGATGGTGGAGGGAGAGGGCAGCGGCTGGGCGGTGCTGGCGGAAGCATGACGCGCCGAATGCATGCTCGGCCGCCTCGGCCTGTCAGGCCAGCCGGGGCCGGCACAGCGCCTCAACTCAGCGCTTTGGTCTGGAGCTGCGGGTGATCGGCCCTACGACCGGGCGGAGCGCTTGCGGGACCTGCAGCTGTTGGTCTGCCCAGTGAGCGGTGAGGGCGGCCAGCAGGCTGTTGCGATCGCCGTGAATGCGGAGCATGGCGCGAGGGGGAAACGCTGCTCCTAAGCTTGATTAGGTCATCTCCAGTCAGCCGGATGAAAGCGACCACGGCCAGCATCGAATGGCACAAGCGCGGCGATCATCGGAAGGGTTGGAATGCACGACCAATGCAACTCGGTGTTATCCGCAGCTCTCGGTCTTGCCCCCTGGGCCCTGGCCCTGAGGGCCTTGCGCCGGGCCTCTCCAGTGTGAGGCCCTCCTGTCGTCGGGCCTCGGCTGGGATCGGTCCCGTCGCGGCGCCCCCCGGCGTCCTGCTCCATGGTCCACGCCACCATGTCTCCCTACTGCTCGCCGGAAGAGGTGCGGGTGCTGCTCCGCTTCAGGTGTGATGTTGCCGCTCTCGTGTGATGTGGCGTCGGGGATGTCAAATCTTGAGTGAGAGCTGATTTTTATCGTTCAAGCCCCCAACTTTGGTTGTATTCCTTTTTGACCTGGCTTTCGGATTGTCAGTTGTTGCCCTTTCTGTGCTCGAATCCGACATCAGCGCCTGAAACATCTCGGTTGGTTTTTTACCAAGGTCTGAAATGAAAATCTCTTCTGAATCCATAAGAACAGAACTCTCCATCCTTGCCGTTGCAGCTGAAAAAGCTTTCGCTGTTTCGCTGCTTGTGAAGCGTGCATAAGACCGCAGATGACATTCCAGGCTATGTCCCATGGCCTGGCTCAGATCCTTGGCAGCAATCCCCAAACGGTGCCCCTCACAGCTGTAGCGATGGCGCAGGCTGTACGGAACCAGTACTTCCCCAAATGTGGCGGCCTCACTCCTCAGTTGCTGCCAGATCATCTGCCTCTTGAGATACGTGTTGGCGGCCTCACCGGCGCGACCAGACGGACCCAGCGGCGGCAGATTCTCGCGTAACTGCAGACGTCCGATCAGATTCCAGTCCGGTGCTGTGCCATCGAGATCCCGAACGGGAAGCGGGAATAGCTGACGTGGCCGGGTCTGACCCCCACCCCCTTTCTTCTGGTACGTACACCAGAGCTGGGGCCCCTCCAGGCCAGGCTTGAACACCAGGTAGCGCAATTCTTCCGGCCTGAGCCCATAGGTAGCCATCAGCTGGACAGCGAAGCGCCAGCGGGCTCCGCTCTCATTGCTGGGGAACCCGTCGATCAGCCGCAGGATCTGGGCATCCCGCAGTGGGTAGCCATCCCGCTTGGCCACTCCCCGAGGCCGCTGGCCCACATGGGCGGTGAGCTTCGGGGGTGGCATCCAGCAACTCTTGAAGTGGAGCCTCTGGGTGCAGTAGTTGAGGAACTGGGCCAGGTTCTGGGCGGCGATCTGCCTGGAGCGGCTGCCCGGATCCCAGCGGATCAGCACGGCATCAAGCAGCTCCGCTGCGTTGCTGGGAGGTTGGCGGGATTCCAGGCAGTCCATGGCGATCTGCAGGGTGAGGAGGTACTTCCCTCCCCAGGTGGCATTCGACACCGCGTTGCCGAAGGACTTTTTGTGCTGCTCAAAGCGGACCACGGCTTCTGTCCAGCAGTGTTCGGTGCGGCTGCTGGAGCCATTGACGATCTCGGCGGCTCCTTTGAGCGTCTGGCCGGCGCAGACCTGCTGATAGATCAACCGCACCCGCAGCAGGGCATCTCCCGTCGCTGAGGCCAACCATGGGTAAGGAAGGATCACGCTGCTGGACGCTTCCCCTTCCCGCACTTGTAGGCGCATCTGATCGCGGTGCGGGAAGACGCTCCACCCCTTGGCAGAGCTGGCCACCACCTGTTGGCGGAAGGCCTTGGCCCACAGAGGGGAGGACGCACCCATGAAGACGGGTCTCAACGGAGGATCTGCACACAGTCTGTGTGCAGTTTGCACACAACGCAAGTCATTGCTGGCCAATCTGAGACAAGCTGGCGACCAGGAAGCATGTTGCAGCAAGCTTTTTGCCCGTGTCAACTTGGGTCTCAGGTGCGCTGCCAACCGCTTTGGGAGCACTAGGTCGCAGGTTCGAATCCTGTCGCCCCGATTGACTTTTCAGGGTTTTGCCAAAGAGCTTCCGCTCAAATCCCGCTCAAAACCCTGATGGCGGAAGCCGTCGGGAGGTGTCTGGGCCTGTCTGGGTAGCCTTGATCGCGACGGCGCAGCGGATCAGTCCCCTTCGATCGGAACCGCTTGTCGCAGGAAGCCTTGCTTCGGCTTCATGTCAAACCGCGTCGATCTAGCCATGACCCCGTCCTCTCCTTGGGCTGTCCAGCGCCTTGCGGCGGATGGCCTCGGCATCAGCGAGCGCACCCTGCATCGCTGGAGAGCCGCAGGCCTGCTCAAGCCCGGTCAGCACTTCCGCCGGAAGTTTCCCAATCCAAACAGCCCGCTGCTGTACCACCTAGAGCGCTGTGAGGAGGCGATGAATCAAGCCTGCGCCAGGCAACCTGACCGCCTGGAACTGGCTCCTGATCGATCGTTCCAATCAACACGAAGGCCCATGGAAATTGGCCTAATGCTTGCGGCGCCTGGAGCATCAAGGCGCTCCCTTCCCCCCACCCACGCCGGATCCCCCCAGGGCCAACCCGGCGAGGATGCTGAGCCCCTGGCTGACGGCGGCATCAATGCGACTGCGGGGCCGATCGCAAAAGACGCCGGTGGGATCAAAGGGGGTAGGGCCGGACGGGGGCTGGGTCGTTGTGGTCCTCGTATCGCCAGGAGTGGCCCATTGAGCAGTGCGAGAGGTCACCACAGCGACTGAGGCACTGTCCGCTTGCACCTGATGGCTGCCCCTGGCCCCAGAAGGCTGAGCAGGGAGACTCCCGCCCACGCCTTCGCCAGACCTGGCAAGGGCCTCTGGAACCCCTCCTGGAGGCCCTTGGGCGGTAGCCGGAGCACGCGTACTCAGCTCCAACCCATGCCGACGGACATAGAGCCAGGAGAGGACGCTGCAATTGAGCAGGTCGAGGACCAAGGTGCCGCCCTGGAACCCCAGGATTCCGGCCGCGATCCAGACCACTAGCCGGCGGGAATCCATCGCGGCACCTGCAGAGAACCCTTGAGGGTTCCGGGGCGAGGGGCAGTGCGGTTGGGGCGGGGTCGCGGAGATGGGCTCGGAACCCTTAGGGGCCCTGCTGCAAACCCCATGGCCCCTGCCGCCACCCTGTCAAAAACCCAGAGCCCCCGATCTGGCGGTTCGTTCGATCAGAGGATCACCCTCCAGGTCCCCTACCTGTGCCAACGCGACAGCGTCACCGCCCAGGGCACCCGGATGTGCTTCTCCTCCACCTGCGCAATGGCGGCGGCATACCTGGGCTTCCCCCGGTTTTGAGGACAGGTCAACAAGGGTCAAGCCATGACCTCCAGACTGCTCATCAATGACCAATGCCACCAAGTCACGACGCCGGTTCACGGCACAGCAGAAGCAGGAGGCTGTTGCGCTCTGCCTGCAGGAGGGCCTCTCCTGCAACGTGGTCGCTCAACGCCTTGGCCTTCCGTCCAGCAGCTTGGCCCGCTG
>JAPLIE010000059.1 GCA_026389265.1 Cyanobacteriota bacterium
CGGTCACTCGATCCGCGAGATCCTCGAAGCCCACAACCCACCCAAGGGCACTCCTTTCGGTGGCGCCCTCGGCGCCGGCCATAAGGGCCTCTACGACACCATCAACAACTCCCTGCACTTCCAGCTGGGTCTTGCTCTGGCGTCCCTGGGTGTGGTCACCAGCCTGGTGGCGCAGCACATGTATGCGTTGCCGTCCTACGCGTTTATCGCAAAGGACTACACCACCCAGGCGGCCCTCTACACCCACCACCAGTACATCGCCATCTTCTTGATGTGCGGTGCCTTCGCCCACGGTGCGATCTTCTTCATCCGTGATTACGACCCCGAAGCCAACAAGAACAATGTGTTGGCCCGGATGCTCGAGCACAAAGAAGCGATCATCAGCCACCTGAGCTGGGTTTCCCTGTTCCTCGGTTTCCACACCTTGGGCCTCTACGTCCACAACGATGTGGTCGTGGCCTTCGGCACTCCTGAGAAGCAGATCCTGGTAGAGCCTGTGTTCGCCCAGTTCGTCCAGGCCGCCAGTGGCAAAGCCCTCTACGGCATGGACGTGCTTCTGTCCAACCCCAACAGCCTGGTGAGCAATCCTCCCGGTCCTGGCGGCTACTGGATCGATGGCTGGATGCAGGCCATCAACGCCGGCAACAACTCCCTGTTCCTCCAGATCGGTCCTGGTGACTTCCTGGTGCACCACGCCATCGCGCTTGGTCTCCACACCACCACCTTGATCCTGGTGAAGGGTGCTCTCGATGCCCGGGGTTCAAAGCTGATGCCCGATAAAAAGGATTTCGGCTACTCCTTCCCCTGCGACGGCCCCGGCCGTGGTGGCACTTGCGACATCTCGGCTTGGGACTCTTTCTATCTGTCAGTCTTCTGGGCCTTGAATACCGTCGGTTGGGTCACCTTCTACTGGCACTGGAAGCACCTCGCCATCTGGCAGGGTAATGTGGCCCAGTTCAACGAATCCAGCACCTACATCATGGGCTGGTTCCGTGACTACCTCTGGCTGAATAGCTCCCAGCTGATCAACGGGTATAACCCGTTCGGCTCGAATAATCTTGCCGTCTGGTCCTGGATGTTCCTCTTCGGTCACCTGGTTTGGGCTACCGGCTTCATGTTCCTGATCTCCTGGCGCGGTTATTGGCAGGAACTGATTGAAACCATTGTCTGGGCGCACCAGCGCACCCCGCTCGCCAACTTGGTTGGCTGGCGTGATAAGCCAGTGGCCCTCTCAATCGTTCAGGCCCGTGTCGTGGGTCTCGCTCACTTCACGATTGGATACATCCTCACTTACGGGGCCTTCCTAATCGCCTCCACGTCAGGCAAGTTCGGATAATTCCGGCAACCGCCTGTCTCCGCGAGGGACGCACGACCCCGGCTTCGGCCGGGGTTTTTTGTGTTTTTCCACATGGCCGGTGGGAAGAGCCTCACATCACGCAGGGGCTTCGGCCTACATGGGACACAAGCCAAAACCAAGGAGCTTGTTGCACCGCCATCAGCACCCGATCGACAAGGCTCTATGCCCGTCGCAGCTGCGGCGCCTTGGCCAATTGCCTGGTATCAACTCCCCACGTTGAAAGACCGCTGTACGACCGCGCAACCCCGGCCAGCATGGCTTGTTACCCGACCAGATCAAGCCGGCCCCAGGCGTCGGCGAGCCCAGAGAGGCTCTGAAGCCGGTTTGAGTTTGAACAGTGGCTCAGAACTGGGAAGGCGGCATGGATGAACAACGAGTGATGGCCATGAAAAAAGCCCCGCGAAGCGGGGCATCGATCAGAGATCAGTTCGTTGCTGGAGGAGGCTGGGAGCTCAGTTGACGCTCCAAACACCACCAGCGATGTTGACTAGGGGCGAGACAATCGCCGTGCTGCAGAGGAACCAGGCGAAGGCAGCACCACCGCAACCGCCGAGCCAGAAGCCGCTGGCGAACTCCGCCCAGCCTGCCTTGGTGAAGAGATCGGCGGGAGGGTTGTCGATCGTGGCATCCGGAGGCTGCACGTTCGGACCGTTACCGGCGGTGCCGTAGATGGAAAGGCACACCGTGAGGATGGATACCAGACCAATTGTGGCCAGAAGACCGGCGGTGCTGCCGTACTCCGTGAGCCGGAGGGGA
Source organism: Cyanobacteriota bacterium (assembly GCA_026389265.1). Lineage (GTDB taxonomy): Bacteria > Cyanobacteriota > Cyanobacteriia > PCC-6307 > Cyanobiaceae > Cyanobium. Next base: position 2,114 of record JAPLIE010000059.1, read on the forward strand.
CCGGTGATGGCGAAGGGTCCGTAGAGGAAGAAGCCATGGGCCATGCCCACCTCAAGGCCCCGACGGTTCGGGGAGAGGGAGGGCCGATAGGCCGGCAGGGCGTTGAGGAAGGCCTTCGTGAAATAGCTGCTGTTGACAGGGGTGGCCAGATTGCCGACGGTCGGGTCGGCTACGGGGGTCACGGTCATGGTGTCGAGTTGGTGCAGAGGGATCGGCCCAGGGGCCCGGTAGCGAGGTCGGTGGGCCGAAGCTCAGTCGCGTGCTTCGATCACGTTGAAGAGGAGGGCCATGGCCACCGCGGGGCCCATGATTCCCACAAGGGGAACCAACACCGAGGGCAACCAGGCAGCAGCGAATTCTCCAGTCATGGCTTGAGCCAATACAACCGCCCTTACTGTACGGAGACCCCCCTGATGGCACCCGCCACTGGCGCAGGGGGCGACATAAAAGTTCAGCCTGTCGCCATGCCCTCCTCCCTTACCACTGCCGTTGCCGCTGCTGTGCTGGCGGCACTATTGCTCCTGGGTCGACGCCGACAGCCCCTGATCCGAGATGCCGACACCAGTGCCGTTGCGGCCCTGAACCGCGCCCAGATCGCCCTGATGCAGTCGGGCGTTGGGGCTCCAACGGCGGCCACGCTGGCTGGGCTTGCCGGGACGGCCACCAAGGGACTGCAGGGCGCTTGCAGCCCGGAATCGCCGGGGTTCCCCAGCAGGCGAGAAAGGCCAACGACGTTGGAGCTGCCCGAGCGCCGAGCCACCCATGAGGTGCTCCGTTTCCGGGCGACGCTTCGGACGCTCTACAACCAGGGAGGAGCATCGCGGTTGGAGGCCGTCCAGGCGGCGCGCCATTGGGGCGACTCCTCCACCCTGCCCCTGCTGCGTCAGGCGCTCCGGGATCCGGACCCAGCCGTTGTGCGGGAGGCAGCGGCGGCGATCCATCGCTTCCGTGGACGGCCCAGTTCAGCCACGAAAGCGGCGTCTCAGCCCGCCGCCGCGCCACGCAGGGTTGCTCGCACCCGATAAATCGGCCTTCCCTGGCTTTCGTGGTAAGTGCGCATCTGCATTTCACCCAGCAGACCGAAGCAGAACAGCTGCACGCCGCTTAGGATCGCCAACACGGAGAGCAACAGCAGCGGCCGGGTGCCGATATCACTGCCGAGCAGGAGCTTCTGGGCCACGAGCCAGAGGCCGGTGAAGAATCCGAGTCCCAGGCAGAGCAGGCCCACGAAGCCGAAACCATGCATCGGGCGAGTCAGGAAACGCTTCATGAACCACACGGTGAGCAGATCCATGAGCACCCGGAAGGTGCGGTCGATGCCGTACTTGCTCTGGCCGTAGCGGCGGGGGTGATGGTTCACCTGCACCTCGCCGATCCGG
>JAPLIE010000044.1 GCA_026389265.1 Cyanobacteriota bacterium
GCAGGAATTCACCCCCACCACCCCCACCAGCGCGGCCGTGCCCGACCATGCCCCCCGCAGCGTGAGCGTGGAGAACCAGTTCCCCGAAGACCTCTTCGACGCGATGGTCGCCTTCGTGGGCAGCCATCCCCAGTGGGATCAATACCGCCTGATGCAGGCCGCTCTCGCCGGCTTTCTCTTCCAACACGGCTGCCAGGACCGCTCCGTGGCCCAGCACTACCTCAACGGTCTGTTCCAGCGTGGGGGGAGTTCCCTGCCGGGTCCCCGGGCCTGAGCCCCGCAGCCGCCCCTCGCCGTGCCTGCCTTGGAGTCCCCATCTGCCCCTGTCAGGCCTGCCATGCCGCCTTCCGCCGACGCCGCCACACCCGCCAGGCCGCCGTCGTCCGAGCCTGCCACCGCTGCCCCGGAGCCAGCTCCGCTCACGACGGCTCCAAAGGCCGCCAGCCCCCGGCTGGTGGTGCTCGATGGCTTCACCACCAACCCCGGTGACCTCTCCTGGGAGCCCCTCGAACAACTCGGACAGCTCACCGTGCACCCCCGCACGCCACCGGAACTGGTGGCCGAACGCCTGGCCGGGGCCGATGTGGCGTTCACTAACAAGACCCGCCTCACCGCGGCTGATCTGGCGGCCGCTCCGCTGCTGCGGGGCATCGGCATGCTCGCCACCGGACACGATGTGGTGGATGGTGCCGCAGCGGCGGCCCGGGGCGTGCCGCTCTGCAACGTTCCCGAGTACAGCACCGCCTCGGTGGCCCAGGCCGTGTTCGCCCTGCTGCTGGAGCTCACCAACCGCACCGGCCACCATGACGCCCTGGTGCGTGCTGGCCGCTGGAGTGCCGGCCCGGATTTCTCGTTCTGGGAAGGGAACCTCACCGAGCTGGCCGGCCTCAGCTTTGGGGTGGTGGGTCTCGGGCGCATCGGCCTGGCGGTGGCGGCGATTGCCCGGGCCTTCGGCATGGAGGTGCTCGCCCACCGGCGCCAGCCCATCAGCGCTGAGGGTGTGAGTGGCGTGGATCTCCCCACCCTGCTGCAGCGCTCCGATGTGGTGAGCCTCCACTGCCCGCTCACCTCCGAGACCCGCAGCCTCATCGATGCCGAACGGATCGCCCGGATGAAGCCCGGCGCCCTGCTGATCAACACGGGCCGGGGGCCCCTGGTGAACGAGGCCGACCTGGCCGCCGCCCTCCATAGCGGCCGCCTCGGCGGTGCCGGGCTGGATGTGCTGAGCCTCGAGCCCCCGGACCCCACCAATCCCCTGCTCCACGCCCCGAACTGCGTGATCACCCCCCACGTCGCCTGGGCCACCCGCTCGGCCCGCGAGCGGCTGATCCAGGCCGCCGCCGCCAATGCCGCAGCGATCCTGGCCGGTGCGCCGCAGAACGTGGTGAATGGGGTTTGAGGGGGTCGACCCTGCCGCCATTCGCTGACGCCCTCCGCGCGTGGCCGCCCGCGCAGCCTTTCGATCAGGCCTTGACCAACCTCAGCGCGGCTTAAGGAAGGGTGGCCCCCTGCGGCCTCCGACCGGCCCGCTCAGGCCAGGTGCAGCCCCTCAGGGACGAGCAGGAGGTGGAGGCTCTCCAGGCCCAGGGCGAGCAGGCCTGCGGCCAGGGCGGTGCGGGCGCCGCACAACAGCAGACGGGTGGCCACCGCCGATCCGACCGGGATCATGGTCTTGCCTCCTGCCGCAGTGGCCCTTCGAGTTGGCTGAGCGGCACGGCGAAGGGAGCGCTGGCCTTCCGGGGATGGGGCCAGCGGCGCACCCAACAGCGGAGATCGTCCTCCTCCATGCTCACCACCTCATACAGAGCATCGGACGCGGGGGCATCGGCACGGCCGTGGATCCGCACCACGCAACCAGGTTGAACAGTCATGGGTTGAATTCTGGGGACAAAAGGAAGAATGTATTGAGATTAATTGAGTTGACCGGGCCTGGGGCACCGTGTTGTGTTATCAGAGCACGCCTCTTCGGAGGTTTCGGTGCTCCAGCTCACCGAGGTCGGTGGTCGACGGCTGGCACGCCGTCATCGCAACTGTTTTGCCCCGTGATCGCCCGACCCACCATGCGGGTTCCTCGATCGAGCCCCTTGCCCCCAGCCGGGGCTGTTGCCTTATCTGCTCTGAGGGATCCCGTAGCCTCCTAGGCTCATTTCCTCTCTCCTTAACCTTCCGCGTGAGCGCCGGCACCCTCTACGACAAGGTCTGGGCGCTGCACCGGGTGGCGGATCTACCGGGTGGCTCCACCCAGCTGTTCATCGGCCTGCACCTGATCCATGAGGTCACCAGCCCCCAGGCTTTCGCCGCCCTGCGGGATCTGGGGCTCACGGTGCGGCACCCGGAACGCACCGTGGCAACGGTGGACCACATCGTGCCCACCACCTCCCAGGCCCGCCCCTTTGCCGATCCCCTGGCCGAGACGATGCTGGCCACGCTTGAGGCAAACTGCAGCGAACACGCCATCACCCTGCACGGCCTCGGCAGCGGCCGCCAGGGGATCGTGCATGTGATTGCGCCCGAATTGGGACTCACCCAGCCGGGCATGACCGTGGCCTGCGGCGATTCCCACACCTCCACCCACGGCGCCTTCGGCGCGATCGCCTTCGGCATCGGCACCAGTCAGGTGCGCGATGTGCTCGCCAGCCAGAGCCTGGCGATGAACAAGCTCAAGGTGCGTCGCATCTGGGTGGAGGGCACCCTGCAGCCGGGCGTCTACGCCAAGGATCTGGTGCTGCACGTGATCCGCACCCTCGGCGTGAAGGGCGGCGTGGGTTACGGCTATGAATTCGCCGGCCCCGCCATCGACGCCCTCTCGATGGAGGAGCGCATGACCCTCTGCAACATGGCGATCGAGGGCGGTGCCCGCGTGGGCTATTGCAACCCTGATGCCACCACCTTTGCCTATCTCGCCGGCCGGCCCCATGCCCCAGCCGGTGTGGCCTGGGAGCGGGCCGTGGCCTGGTGGAGCGGCCTGGCCAGCGGCCCCGATGCCGTCTTCGACGATGAGGTGCGCTTCGATGCCGCCACCATCGCCCCCACCGTGACCTGGGGCATCACGCCGGGCCAGGGCATCGGCGTGGATGAGCGGGTGCCCACCCTGGAGCAGACCCCCGCCGAGGAGCGCCCCCTGGCCGAGGAGGCCTACCGCTACATGGACCTGCTGCCCGGCGCCCCGATCGCCGGCCTGCCGGTGGATGTGTGCTTCATCGGCAGCTGCACCAATGGCCGCCTCTCCGACCTGCGGGCCGCCGCCGCCGTGGCCCAGGGCCGCCATGTGGCCCCCGGCATCAAGGCCTTCGTGGTGCCCGGCAGCGAGCAGGTGGCCGCCGCCGCCGAAGCCGAGGGCCTTGATGACGTGTTCCGCGCGGCGGGCTTCGAGTGGCGCGAGCCCGGTTGCTCGATGTGCCTGGCCATGAACCCCGATCGCCTCGAGGGCCGCCAGATCAGCGCCAGCTCCTCCAACCGCAACTTCAAGGGTCGCCAGGGCTCGGCCAGCGGCCGCACCCTGCTGATGAGCCCCGCCATGGTGGCTGCCGCCGCCATCGCTGGCCAGGTGACCGATGTGCGGGGGCTGGTGGGTGCTGCCGCGGCTGTGAGCCCGACCTGAACGAGAGCTGGGCCGACCCTTTCCCTTTCTTTCCCACCGTTCCAATGAACGCCCCCTCACCCGCCGCCGCCAGCGCTGAGTCCGTCCAGCCGATCGGCACCGCCGTGGCGCCGGCCCCGTTCCCCGCCGGTCCCGTCCAAAGCCTCCTGGGCCGGGGCGTGGCCGTGGTCGGCAACGACATCGACACCGACCGGATCGTCCCGGCCCGTTTCCTCAAGTGCGTCACCTTCGACGGCCTGGCCGAAGGTGCCTTCGCCGATGACCGCACCGAGCTGGCCGGCGCCCATCCCTTCGATCGACCCGAACACCAGGGCGCCACGATCCTGGTGGTGAACGACAACTTCGGCTGTGGCTCCAGCCGCGAGCACGCCCCCCAAGCCCTGATGCGCTGGGGCATTCGGGCGGTGATCGGCGAGAGCTTCGCCGAGATCTTCTTCGGCAACTGCCTGGCCCTGGGGATCCCCTGCCTCACCGCCCCGCCGGCCGATGTGGCGGCCCTGCAGCGGGCGATCGGAGCTACGCCGGCCGCTCTCCTCACCCTGGATGTGGAGGCCCTGCGGCTGCGGCTGGATCCCCTGGCCAGCGATGGCCCTTCTAACGGGGGCACTCCCGCCGCCAGCACGTCCCTCGACCTACCCCTCCAACTGGCCGCCGGCCCCCACCGCATGCTGGTCAGCGGCCAGTGGGATGGCACCTCCCAGCTGGTGGCCCACGACGCCGAACTGCGGGCCACGGCCTCCCGCTTGCCCTATCTGGCGGGGTTTGCGGCCTGAAGCGAAGCGATGATTGATAACTCAGAAGGGGCGGTTGATGGGGCCCTGTGCTGGCCCCATCGCCGGGTTAGGTCCGAATTCACCAGGTTGGGCTCCCTGGCGGGAATAGGGCACGAATGGCAATCCAGTGCCGCCAAAATTAAAATCGTTGAGCTTAACGCGTAGGCCGCCAAGTCCGTCGTAGGGACTGTAAAATACACCGATTTCATAGGAGCGTCTTTGCCAGCGGAATTCGAGGTAGGAATTGGTGATTTCACCGTAATTCGGAGAATTGGGATCAACGTTGTAGCCAATCCCGCCGCTGAACACCAGCGGCCCGGCAATCTGCTGGGTGAGGCCGATGCCGATGGTGCCCAGGTCCACGGCCCGGTCAAAGCTGAAGGGGCTGCCCCCCTGGCGCAGGGTGCCGCCGCCAGTCACAGTGATTTCGGTGTAATCGAAAAACGGTTTCACGAAGTGGCCCAGGGTGAGCGTCGGGCCGCCGGTGAGGCCGATCGTGTTTTGGTTAACGCCGTTGCCGTAATAGGCGAAGGTGCCCAGCACGTTCGCCCGCAACCACAGGCCAGGCACCACCGGTTGTCCCGTGTTGGCGAAGGCAGCATTGGCTGTTAGGGCCGCTGGCTTGCCGATCCAGAGGGGATAGTTCAGGTTCGCCGAGCCGATGCCGCTGAAGCGCCAGGAGTCGGCGAGGTTGTTGGTGTTGAAGTCGTTGCCTTGGAAGTTGCCTACCCCCGTGCGCCAGAGGTAGTTGCCACTCAGTTTTCCCCAGGTGGGCAGTAGGCCCGTCTGCTCCAGGGAGGTTCCGTAGGCAGAATAGACATCCTGTTCCCCCAGGGTTCCGTTCCAGGTGCGGTAGCGGTAGGCGCCGAAGAGGCGCCACTTGCTTTCGCCCAGCAGGGGCATCTTCACAGCTCTGCTGAAATCGCCCCAGCTGCGGGTGCCGTTGGCGATGTTGTCGGGATTGAAGGTGGAAACATCCAGCGTTGCATCGGAGTTGAAGCCGAGCACCTCTCTCCTCAGGACGGCCTGAAGACCGAACAGGTCTCCTGCTTTTGTGGGCTGGGAAACGCCGGGAGCATTCGCTGACTGGCCCGGCAGTGGATAGCTGTCCGTGCTGCCGTTGATGGCCCTTTGGGTGAGGAACTGGGGCTGGATCCTGAGGATGCCCGTCTCGCCGACCCGCACGGGAATGTTGTAGCCGATATAGCGGCCGTTACGGTCCTCCTCGTCGGCACCCAGAACCCAGCGATTATCAACATCCTGATTCTTCTTGATCACCGTCTTGCGGGTGATTGGAATCGGCAACCGCTCATCCAGCACCAGACGGTTGCGGTCGGTGCGGATCTCGGTGTCGCCGTTAGGCAGCAAGGTGGCCACCACGTTCTCCGAATCCATCCACGACTGGGCCGGTGTGAAGGGGTCGTTGCTGAAGGCCATCCGGTCGGCCGTGACCGTGGTGGCGGTGAAGGCCATCTGGCGGGCCTGCACCCGCCAGCGGCTGATCGTGCCTTTCACCAACTGGCTGTTGCCCTGGGTGGCCAGATTGTTGAGCTGGCTGGGCCTGGCCCCGCCGAATTCATTCACCTGATCCGGAGTGGACAGGGTGGAGGGAAAGCCATAGCGGCGCTCCGCCGAGAGGCTCTGCTGGAATGTCACGTCGGTGACGCGCTGGTTGAGCCCGACGATCACCGTGGCCCTTTCCCGCTCCTGGATCCGGGCCCGATCCCACACCGTGCCGGTGGGTCTGCCCGCCGGGGGGGGGGACGTCAGCGCGGATCCACCCGAGCCCAGCGTGCCGCCGCTGCGGCGGTTGGAAGGGGCCGGGTCGCCGGCGGCGGGGCCCATGGTCACCAGGTCGAGCTGGCTGGCCAGGTCGGTGGGCGGATTGCTTTCCGGCGGTGGGGCCCCCGGGCAACCCTGGGCCGGCGGCAGTTCCGGTGGTTTGCGGGGCGGTGCGGAGGTGCCGAAGCGGTAACGCAGGCCCAGCAGATAGCCGTTGCTGCCCTCACTGACACCGTTGTAGGTGCCGTAGGCGCCGGAGCGGTGGTGGATGCGACCCACAGCCGAAAGCCTTGGGGTGAACAGGGCCTCAACCTCGAAGGCCAGGTAATTGAGAAAGGTGGAGTAGTTCTCGCGGAAAGTCTTCTCGTAGTTGCTGGTTTCGGTGAGCAGGCTTACACCTTCCACGACGTAGATGCTGAGCCAGGGTTGCAGCCAGAAGCGCATGCCGATGCCCAAGGTGCCTTCGCCGAAACTCTGGGCCGGGGTGTTGGCGAAGGGCACCTCCTGGTTAAAGCCGCCCCCGGGTTGGGGTTGGGAGCGGTGGTTGAGCAGGTTGGCGTCCAGCTCAAAGGCGACAAGACCACCATCGAGAATCCGCCGTTGCATGCCCACCCCGGCCAAAGACTCGGGCCGGTAGTTGCCTTGGAACAGGAAGGTGTCGCCGAAGTTGGCCGTGTACATCTGGCCACCCCAGGCAGTCACCGACCAGGGGAAGGGGTGCCAGTCCGGCAATGGCGGCAGGGATGGGCTGCAGCTGATCGGTTGCGGCGGCAGCAGCGGCGCCGAGGGGAGCTGGGTGAGATCCAGATCCTGCTGACTGCCGTCCAGATCGAGCACACCATACACATCCTCCATGTCGCCCCGCCCCTCCAGCAGGCTGAAGCGCAGCCGACTGGCCTGGAAGTATTGCTGACCGCGCTGAAAGCGCACGCTGCCGCTGGCCAGCAGCTGGCGGGAGGCGGGGTCGAATTCGACCCGATCGGCCATGATGCGACCCCCAGCCAGGAGCGCCTTCACATGGCCCGTGGCCACGTAGCGGCCGAGCTGGGCGTCGTAGCGCTGGCTGTCGGCCCTGAGTTCAAGGTCCAGCGGCGGTGACGCCGCCGCTGGTGCAGGGCTCCGGCTGGTGCCGGGGGGGCCAGGAGCCCGGCCGGCGCTGCCGGGGGCCGGGGGCCGGGGAGCCAGTCCCTGCGGATCCAGGGTTCCGTTGACCGCCGCTGCCGGGGTGGGCTGGCCGGAAACGGGCCCCGTCACCGGCGCCGCCAGGCCAGCTGGAAGGGGAGTGAGCAAGGCCCCGGCCGTGCCCAACAGAGCCGCCAGCCGGTTCGAACGGATGGAACGGTCCTTCTCCCGTTTGCTTCGGGCGGGCCGGCGATGGGACACCACAGTCGGCCGCAGGGAGGCAGGAAGTGCGTGATCCTGCCATGGGGGCCCAGCGCTTCCGCAGCGCGCGGGTCGATCTTCCCGGTTGGGTCAGTGGCTCGCGAACGGTGCTTCGCGCCGCGTTCAGCGGCTCCTCGCTCGCCGAACCTCCCGCCATCAACAACCCCCCAATCCTCCGGGACCCGGAAGGTTGGGGGGTGATGGACTTGCCGGGGAGCCGGAGCTGGCGGGTCGGATCGGTCCGGGATGTTCAGTCCTCCAGATCCTTGCGGCTGGGGGTGCGGCTCGGGTCGCTGGCCAGGAAGCCGAACACGAAGATCCCGATGAAGAAGAAAACGACCGAGTAAACCGAGATCTTGAGGGCGAGCATGGGCTGTCCGGCGGGTGACAGGGCGGGCGGGTGACAGGGGATGACAGGCCGGCCGCGATGGCTGGGCATCCCTGCCACGGCCCATCATCCTATGGGTCTGGGAAGGCCATCAAAATGCCCCAGGGGCTTCCGGAGGGTCAACAGACCCGGATTGAAACGTTTCAGTCACGTTCGCCGGCCTCACCGCCCGTGCCGCTCGATCTCCAGCCCTTCTGGCGCTGCAACGGTCCTGATGGCGAACCGATCGCCGCGCTGCACCATCCCTGGGGCCCCCTGCACCGGCCCGACTGGACGGCGCGGGGGCTGGTGATCTGGCCCCGCGGAGGCCTCTGGCGGCACCTGCGCCTGCGGCTGGAGCTGCCTGCCGCCTGGGCCCATCTGGGACCCGATGCCGCCCGCGCCCGCTTGTGTCTGCGCTGGTGGGCCGATGCAGTGGAGTTGCGGGTGGCCGGTGAGCCCGTGCATGCCGGTGATCTCTTCGACACCGCCTGCCGCTGGGAGTTGCCCCTCTCCTGGTGGCAGGGGGAGCCGCTGGAGCTGGAGCTGCGGCTGCGCAGCCCCCTCCACGACGACGGTGCCCTGATCCAGAGCCAGGTGGTGCTCGAGCCCCAAGATCCGGCCGATCCTCTCGGCCTGCTCACCCCGACGGTGGCGGAGCTGGAGCGCCTGCGCTGTGAGGCCGGGATGCCACCCGGTCCCGGTGTGGGCTGCGTGCGGGTGTTGGGCCATGCCCACCTCGATCTGGCCTGGCTCTGGCCAGTGGCCGACACCTGGCGGGCCGCCGAGCGCACCTTCCGCTCCGCCCTCGACCTGCTGGAGCGCTTTCCCCAGCTGCACTTCGGTCACTCCACCCCGGCCCTCTATGCCTGGCTGGAGCAGCACCGTCCGGCCCTGTTCGCCGCCATCCAGGCCGCCATGGCCTCCGGCCGCTGGGAACCGCTGAACGGCCCCTGGGTCGAAACCGATTGCGTCCTGGTGGGCACCGCCTCGCTCCTGCGCCAGTTCCAGGAGGGTCAGCACTACAGCCGCCGTGCCTTCCCCAGCTGGGAGCACAGCGTGGCCTGGCTGCCGGATAGCTTCGGCTTCAGCGCCGGCCTACCGGCGGTGGCCGCCGCCACCGGCGTGCGCTGGTTCTGCACCCACAAGCTGGCCTGGAACGCCACCAATCCCTTCCCCCATCGCCTGTTCCGCTGGCGCAGCCGCTGCGGGGCCGAGCAGCTCGCCCTGATGACCGCCCCGATCGGCACGGACGGCGATCCGGTGGCGATCGAACGTCATCGGATCGAATGGCAGGCCGCCACCGGTTGCCCGGATGCCCTCTGGCTCCCCGGCGTGGGCGACCACGGCGGTGGTCCCACCGCCGAGATGCTGGAGCAGCTGGCCCTCTGGCAGGGCCAGCCGGCCGCCGCGCCCCAGCGCCACGCCAGCCTGCGCAGCTTTCTTGCCGACCTGGAGCCCCTGGCGCCGCAGCTGCCGGTGTGGCGCGATGAGCTCTACCTGGAGCTGCACCGCGGCTGCCCCACCAGCCGCCCCGACCAGAAACGCCACAACCGCACCCTGGAGCGGCTGCTGCGGGAAGCGGAGCTGGTGCGGGCCCTGCAGGGCCCGCCGACCCATCGCCAGCCGTCCCCAGAGGGCTTGGCTCCTCCTCCCCCCTCGGCGGATTCCGTGGAACGTTCCTCGTCCTCGTCCTCGTCCTCGCCCTCGTCCTCGCCCTCGTTCTCGACTCCGCTTTCCCCAGCCCCCGCGCACCCTGTTCGCCCAGCGGATCCTGATCCGATCGACTGGCGGCCGCTGCTGTTCCAGCAGTTCCATGACATCCTCCCCGGCACCTCGATCCCGGAGGTGTTCGAGCAGGCCGAACCCCAGTGGCGCGCCGCTCGCCGCCGCGCCCGCCGGCAGCGGGATCGGGCCCTCGGGGCCCGGCCCGCCCTGGTCGGCGCCCCGGAGCCACAGCGCTGGCGCGTCGCCCAGCTCCAGCCCCGGCCGGCGCTGCCCACCACCCTGCGGCTGCCTGCCGGCACCTGGAGGGTGGAGGGTCCGGCCGGATCCAGACCGCTGCTGGGTCAGCCCGCACCCGGCGGGGGCCAGTGGGTGCAGCTGGAGGGCATCGCCGGCATCGGCGCTGTGGAGCTGCGCCGCCAGTTTGATGACGGCGGCCGGGATGCCGGGCCGGCTCAGCCGCCGTTGCCCCCCTCCGGCGGCGGCGAACCCCTGCCGCTGCAGCACCCGGTCGTCCTGGAACCTGCCCCCGATCTGGGTTCGGGGCACTGGCGACTGGGCAATGGTCTGGTCACTGCGGTGGTGGGGCCCGGCGGGGTGGAACAGCTGCTGGATCGCCATGGCGCCGCCCAGCTGGCGGCCCCGCTGGCCTGGCGCCGCTGCAGCGACCGCGGCGAGTTCTGGGATGCCTGGGACCTTGCCCCCGCCGAGCGCCGCCGCCCCCTGCCCTGGCTGTGGCAGCAGGGGCCGGAGTGGATCGAGGCCGGTCCGCTCTGCGGCCGCTTCCGGCTGCGGGGGCGCTGCGGCGCCAGCCCAGTGCGGCTGGAGGGGCGCCTGCTGGCCGGCCAGCCCTGGCTGGAGCTGGTGCTCAGCCTCGACTGGCGCCAGCGCCATGAGCTGCTGCGCCTGGAGGTTCCCCTGGCGAGCCCCGCCGTGCGCTGGGCCGCCGACACACCGGCCGGCGTGCTGGAGCGCCCGGCCGAGCCCCGCACCGCCCGCGAGAAAGCCCGTTGGGAGGTGGCGGCCCTGGCCTGGCTGGCCTCGGTGGGTCCGGCCGGGGGCGGGGGTCTGGCGGTGCTGCTCGATGGGGCCCAGGGGGTCGATGCCACGGCGGAGCGGCTGGGGGTGTCCCTGCTGCGGGCCCCCACCTGGCCCGATCCCGGCGCCGACAATGGCTGCCAACGTCTACGGCTGGCCCTGATGCCCTGCGGCGAGGGCTGGCGGCAGGCGCAGGTGCCCCTGCAGGCCCGGCGCCTGCGCGAACCGCTCTGGTGCCACCCGGTCGATCCGGCCGCGGCCGACCTCCTATCTCTTGCCTGGCCGCCCCTGGCCCCCGATCTGGCCCTGGTGAGCCTGCGGGCCACCGCCGACGGCTCGGGGGATCTGGTGGTGGCGCTTCAGAACGAGGGCCCCTGCCGCCGGCGATTCGATCCCGGGCCCGGCTGGGTGCTGCTGGCCCGCCTTGACGGGCTTGATGCCGTCGTTGTTCAAGCGGCAGATGCTGCAGGGGCCGCTCCTACGCAGCTCAGCGCTGAGGGATCCGCTCCTGTGCGCCCCTGGGAGCTCTGTTTCTGGCGACTAAGGAGGCGCTGATCGATCCCAGACCTCGTGGGCTCAATCCTCGTGGTCATCAAACGGGTCGGTGAGCCGCTTCGAGGGCGGGCCGAAGGCGGTGTAGATGCCAAAGCCGGTGAGTCCCAACAGAACGGCCAGAACCGCGATGGCCACGGAGAGGGCGGGGGAGGTGGCGGCAGGGTCCATGGGCGGGATAGGGGGCTGGATGGGTGGGGCAGCTGCTGCCCCGTGAGGGTCTGAGTGGAGCGGGGGGCTGGGAACCGGGTGCAGCCGTTGGAGTACGGAGCTATGGCACCGGCTGGACCGGAGCGCTGGTCTGGTTTTGGAGAATCGCACTCCGATTCGAGCACCCGGTGGGCACCTGGTCTGGCGTCCGAGGGGTCGACACAAGTCGAGTTGGCCTGTCCCGGCAGAACCGACGGGACCCTTAGAGTAGCCAGAGCGATCTCATGCCCGAGAGGACCCGGCAGCCATGGCTCAACGCACCCGACTGGGAGACATTCTTCGCCCCCTGAACTCCGAGTACGGCAAGGTGGTTCCCGGTTGGGGCACCACGCCGGTGATGGGAGTGGCCATGCTCCTATTCCTCGTCTTTTTGCTGGTGATCCTGCAGCTCTACAACAAGTCGCTGCTGCTCGAAGGCATCAACGTCAACTGGAACGGCCTCAGCTGAGGCCGGACCCTGTCCCGGGTCTTCCGGTCCATTCAGCCCACTCCCCATGAACGTCTTCGGCATCGGCCTCCCGGAGATGGCGGTGATCGCCGCCATCGGTCTTTTGGTGTTCGGTCCGAAGCGTCTACCTGAGCTGGGAAAGACCCTCGGCAAGACTCTGCGGGGCTTCCAGAGCGCGTCCCAGGAATTCGAAAAGGAGTTCCGCCAGGCGGTGACTCCCGAGCCCGAACCCAACGCCCAGGTCGCCGCTTCCGTGGCCGCCATGTCTTCTCCTTCCCTTCCTTCCCCTTCCCTGCCGGGTTCCAACGAGGTTGCGGTTTCTGCACCGAGCACGGATCCTTCTCCCAAGGTGATCGCCCCAGGGATGCCCCCGACTTGGGCGTCAGCTCCTGGGTCTGAGCCGGCCTCAGGCACCATCTCGGCGCCCGTGGCGAGCGATACTGCCGGCAGCTGAGCGGCGGCGGTTCACCTTGGATCTCCAGTTGCTCGTGGGCTTAGGTAATCCGGGCAGCCGCTACGCGGAAACCCGCCACAACGTGGGTTTCATGGTGCTGGAGCGCCTTGCGGCCGCCGAGTCGGCGCCATTCCGCAACCAGCCCCGGCTCCAGGGCTTGTTAGCCGAAATCGGCAGCGGCCCGCAGAGGTTGCGCTTGCTCATGCCCCAGACCTACATGAATGAGAGCGGTCGCTCGATCCGCTCCGCCCTCGACTGGTTCCGGCTCGAACCCAGCCAACTGCTGGTGCTGGTGGATGACATGGACCTTCCCTTCGGTCGGCTGCGGCTGCGGGCCTCCGGCAGCGCCGGCGGTCACAACGGCCTGCGCAGCACGATCCAGCACCTCGGCAGCCAGGAGTTCGCCCGCCTGCGGATCGGCATCGGCGCCCCGGCCCAGGAGCCCCAGGAGCGGAAGGCCCGCACGGTGGGGCACGTGCTGGGCCGCTTCAGCAGCAGCGAGCGCCCCGTGCTCGATGCGGTGCTCGCTGAGGTGATCAGCGGCATCGACCTGATCCGCCGCCTCGGGATCGAGCGGGCCGGCAACCGCCTGAATGCCTTTCGGGCCGAGCCCGTCACCACCGCCCCGTGAGCCGGCTGCCCAGCACCACGGCGCGGCTGCGGGTGCTGCATCAGAGCTTTAGTCCTGCCCTGCTTGAGGGGGAGGTGAGCGCTGGTGGCTTCCAGTGGACCTTTTGCTGGGCCTTCGACCGGGGTGAGCTCAGTGTGGAGCCCTCCCTTGGGCGCGCCCTGATCCAGGACGCCTTGCTCCGCTTTCTGCTCAAGGCCGATTATCAGCTCGAGCCCGGCGGCGATTACATGTTCACGGTGCGGGCGGCCTTCTGAGCCCCGGGCCGGCCGCCGCTGCCCGCTCCAGCGGTTGGCCCAGCCAGCGCTCCAGCAGCAGCTGGGCCACCACGTCGTCCCAGTCGCGGGGTGGCTGGCGCAGCCCTTCGGGAAGCAGGCGCCGCCAGCTGTGAGGTGGCTCCAGCTGCCAATAGCGCCGCCGGGCGGCCAGGGTGGAGCCGTGTTCGTCCACCAGCAGCACCGGCAGCGCTCCCTCTCCTACCAGCCACTCCTGCCAGCGGCGGCTGCCGGTGCCATCTCCCAGCACCACCACCGCAAGCTTCAGGTCGCGATGCCAGGCCAGCAGCCGCTCCCGGCAGGGGCCGGGAGGAAGCACCAGGGCCTCCTCGATCCGGCCGCGCTCGGGGTCCGTGCGCACCAGACCGCATTTGCTGCGGCCCGGGTCGAGGGCCGCCACCACCCCCCTGCCCTGCGGCTCCATGGGATCGGCTCCGATCGGGGCCTCGGGGCCTGTCATGGACCGGCTGGCCTGGGCCTGGGGCCGTTCGCCTGGCTGCGGCCCACCCAGCGAAGTTCCACTGCGATCGGGTCTGGGGTGTCGGCGTTGCGCACCGCCACCGCCTCCAGGGTGGCTTTCTGCCCCACCGGCCGATCTGCGAGGGCCCGGCCCAATTCGGTGAAGTTGTTGCCGTCCACCTGCAGACCATCCACCAGGGTTCCCTGCCGCTGGACCCTGGAGAAGGCGGCGGCCAGCAGCAGGTTGAGCCGGCTGCGGATCTCGTCGCTGCTGCGTTCATCCCCCTCCAAGGCGGTGCGGGCCAGCACATCCCCCTGGCGCACCACCGGACGGTTGGGACGCAGGTCGGGGAAGCCCACCACCCGGCCTTCCCCCCGCAGCACGTTGGCGGCGGAGCGGATCGTGATCACCCAGGTGCCCGAGTTGCCGAGCATGGTCTGGAGGCGCTCGATGTCGCTTTTGGGCACCAGCAGGATCTGGCGGTCCGCGGGGCGGTCGGGCAGGAGCAGCCGGAAGGCGGCCAAGTTGGCCTGCTGGAGCAGGGCATCGATCACATCCTTGGCCTGGCCGCTGCGCTGGAGTTTCACCCGCACCGTGGCCAGGGGCTGGCCACTGGCGATCACTACGTCGCCGCGGCGCAGGGCGATTACATTGGTTTCCAGCTGTTTCAGTTCGGCCTCGCCGGCGGTGATGCGCTGGCGCACCCCCTTGAGTTCAGTCTCATTGCGGCGGATCTCGGCGTCGCGGCCCTTCACGTCACGGTTAAGCCGCTGGCGCTCGCTCTCCAGCCGGATCCGTTCCCGCTGAAGCGGCTGCAGTTCCTGGCGCAGGCTGTCCACCCGTCCTTTGGTTGAGCTGAGCTCCTGCTGTACCTGCTGCCGGCGCTGCACGGCCTCCTGTCGCCCCTGCTGAGCTAGGCGACGGCCCTGTTCCGCCCGCTGCACGTCCGTGCGGCTGCGGGCCAGCTCGCGGCGGTTCTCCTCCAGATCGGCCTGGCTTCGCGCCAGGGCGGTGCGGCTGTCGCGCAGGCGGGCCTGGATCTGATCCAGTTCAAACAGGCCCACCCGCAGCTGGTTGCTGACTAGCAGCATCAGGCCGAGGGAGATGGCGCTGATCAGGCTGCCCGTGAGGGCCGTGATCACCACGGCGGTCTTGCGGGGTCTGAGGTTGAAGAGGCTGAGCCGGGCCTTGCCCACCTTGCTGCCCAGCCGGTCGCCGAGGGTGGAGAGCACGCCGCCGAGCACCAGCAGCGCCAGGATCAGCAGCCAGCCAGACACGCCCTGCTCCAATACAGAACCAGTATCCCCGAGGAACGAACCGCTGTCGGCCCCCGTCTCCGTCGCTCAGGCGTCGATCCGCGGAGATCCGGGCGGCGCCGAGATCAGCGTGCTTGGGCGGTTGAGGCCCCGGGATGGGGTGCCCCCGACCCGCGATCAGCTGAACCGTTTCGCCAGGGCCACCGGGTCGAACACGGTGATTTTCTTGCGGTCGATCTGCACCAGACCGTCGTTGCGAAGGTCTCCGAGCAGTCGGGTGATCGTGACCCGAGTGGAGCCGATCGCTTCGGCGATCGCCTGGTGGGAGAGGCGCAGGTCGATGGTGATGCCCTCGTTGCTGGGATCGCCGAAGTCGCGGCAGAGCACCAGCAGGAAACTCACCAGCCGCGAGCTCATGTCGCGATGGGTGAGGGTTTCGATCATGGTCTCGGTCTGCAGGATGCGGGAGGAGAGCCCTTGCAGCAGCAGCAGACCCACGCTGGCGTCCTGCTCGATGGCCCGCCGCACCGAGGTGGCCGGGGCTGTGACCATCTCCACCCGGGTGAAGGCGATGGCGTGATAAAAGCGATCTGAGCGCTGGCCGGTGAGCAGGGAGAGCACTCCGAAGAGGCTGTTTTCCCGCAACAAGGCCACGGTGATCTCCTCCCCCGATTCGTAGACCCGCGACAGCCGTACGGCACCGCGCCTCAACAGATAAACCCGTTCGGCGGGATCACCGGGGAAGAAGATCGTTTTGCTGCGTTCGATTGTTTCCACGCTGCTGCCCGATAGGCTGCGAATCACCTCAACCAGCGTGGGGCCTGGGGTCACGGCAGTTCCGGTGGACGCCACGGCCCCCGGAGACCCGCTAGATGGGGTGCTCGCTAGGCGGCTGAATCCGCGCGTGGCGCCGACCATGGGGCAGGTACGGGAATGTGGAAGCTAAGGATCGCCTGGCCGCTTCCCTGTAGCAAATCACACGGTTTGCTCCGCTGGGCGTTCCGCAGAGCAGCCCGCAGCCTGCGGCCGATCAGACGTTTGGATCTCCTGGTGCGGCCCGAGCCCCGGGCGCCAGGGGGCGCAGGGCATTTGGATCGCGGCCGTCGCGGCGGGCGGGGCGCTCGAACGGGCTGGTGGGCATGGAGTGGTGCGGGCGGAAGCCGTTGGTCCGATGGTTTGAGATTGGTCGGCCCCAGGCCGGCCCGGGCTTCGCCGCTGTTCGGGAGCTTTCGCGACGGATCCACCAGGGGTGGTGTTCTCAGCTTGCCTGGGCCGCTACATTCAGTTCACGGGGTCCGGATCCGATCCGATCACCACCCGACGAACCCGCCCGCCTAACCCTTCTGGAATCCAGCTTCCATCGCCTCGCCAGCAATCCCGTTGAGGGGTTTTTGGTGGCGTGGGGGCCGGGTTGCTTTCGTTCCCCATCTCTCGTCCATGACCGCCAGCCTTGCCAGCCATCGCCACAGCCCCAGGGGCGAAGCCGGTGGTCGGCGGCCTCCCCTGCGTCTGGTGCCTCGGCCTGAGGGACTGCTGCAGATCCACACCGCCCCGTTCCGCGGCAGCTTCGCGGCGGTGTTCAGCCAGGCCTTACGCACGGCGGGCCTAGGCAGCCGGGTGCTGATCAGCCAGTTCCTCAAGGGCGGCGTAGACCAGGGAGTGGAGGGCTCGCTCTGGCTCTGTGGGCGGCTCCAGTGGCTGCGCCCGGCCACGCCCTATTGCCTGGAGGTGGAAGCGGCCGCCTTGGCGTCCAGCGACGCCGATTCCGCCGTAGGGCCCAATGCCACCAATCGCGCCGCCGATGACCCCTGCGAGGCCGTGCAGGCCGTGTGGGCCTACAGCCGCGACCAACTGCTCAGCGGTGCCGTGGATCTGTTGGTGCTCGATGAACTGGGGCTGGCGATCGAACTCGGCTACCTGCCGGCCAACGAGGTCACCGACACCCTAGAGCGACGCCCCGCCCACCTGGATGTCATCCTGACGGGCCCCTCGATGCCCGCGGCGCTGATGGCAATGGCCGACCAGGTCACCCAGCTGCGCCGAGCCCCCTAGTCGGCGCCGCCGGCCGCT
The DNA here is from genome assembly GCA_026389265.1 of Cyanobacteriota bacterium. GTDB lineage: Bacteria > Cyanobacteriota > Cyanobacteriia > PCC-6307 > Cyanobiaceae > Cyanobium. The sequence continues at coordinate 17,023 of JAPLIE010000044.1, forward strand.
CACCACCAAGCCGATGCTCAAGAACGACCGCTGGATCAATGAGCAGGCCGCCGCCGGCCTGCTGGAGCCCTTCCAGTCCACCCTCGTGCGCCACCTCGATCCCGAGTCGCGAAGCGGCCCGGTGCTGAGCTTCGGATGTTCCTCCTACGGCTACGACTTGCGGCTTTCGAGCAAGGAATTCCTGATCTTCCGCCATGTGCCCGGCACGGTGATGAACCCGAAGCGGTTTAATCCGGCCAACCTCGAGCCCGCACCGCTGCATCGTGATGAGGATGGGGAATACTTCATCCTGCCGGCCCATTCCTACGGCCTGGGGGTGGCCCTGGAGAAGATGAAGGTGCCGGCCAACATCACGGTGATCTGCCTGGGCAAGAGCACCTATGCCCGCCTCGGCATCATTGTGAACACCACGCCGGCCGAGGCCAGCTGGGAGGGCCATCTCACCCTGGAATTTAGCAATTCCTCCGGCGCCGATTGCCGCATCTATGCCAACGAGGGCATCTGCCAGCTGCTCTTCTTTGAGGGCGATCCCTGCGACACCACCTACCAGGACCGGGCCGGCAAATACCAGCACCAGCCGGAGCGGGTGACCCTCGCGAAGGTTTGAAGCGAGTGCATGCACCGAGCTCGGTTAGCCATGACCGCTGAAGCCATGGCACAGGCAAAGATCAAAAGATCAACCGGGGCCAGCCCCGTTGTTCTGCCCAGCGGTGAAGGGATTCCTCGCGATCAGGGCCTTGAGCCCCAGCTCCTGCCGCCATTCGGCCAGGGGCCGTTCCCAACCCTCCTCCCATCGCTGCGCCAGCAGCGGGCTCGTCGTGCTGGCTCCCAGCTCCAGTCCGTAGGCGATCGCCAGGCCCACATCCACCCTGGAGGCCCCAGGGGTTTCCGCCTCGTGAACGCGATGGATTAGATCGGCGGCCAGCAGTAGGGCGCTGCCGGGCCAGCGCAGCTGTTCGGTGGTGACGCCATTCATGGCGGCTTCGCCGGCCAGGGTGGTGGGGCAGCCGGCGATCGCATGCCACACGTCGTGGCTGGCGCGGATTCGCCGCTGCAGGTAGATGGCATCGCCATCGGCCCCCGGTGGAAACTCCGGTGGCGGCAGAGGTTCCAGTCCCTGGTCGGCCAGCAGGTGGCCGTAGGCATGGCCCAGGCTTCCCGGCGGCAGGGAGGCGAGCTGGGTTGCATCGGGCCAGGGACCCCAATACCGCTCCCGCACCAAGGGTGCGATGGCGGGGTCGGCCTGCAGGCGGGCCCGGGCAGCGGCGGCGGCGGGTGTGGCGTAGCTGGCGTTGAGTAGATCGAGGGCGTGGGGCACGTCGCCTGGATCGCTGCACAGCGCGAGCATGTCGGCGGCGAGGCGCCGGTGCTGGGCCGGAGTGTCCAAGGCGGAAGGGTTGCGGATGGAATGAAAGGAGTCAGGACATGGAGTCAGGGCGCCAAACGTGCCTTGTGCAGCCGGCTTTTCTCGTACCACTCGGCAAATTGCGGCGCCCAGGCCACCAAGTGGGGCCACATCAGATCGCAAAGCTCGCGGATCTCCTGCTGGGCGTCGAGCTTGGCCCGCAGATCCAGGAAGTGCAGGAAGGCGCGCAGGCTGAAGCTCACCACGAAGTGCTGGCGGTAATCGAAGGGCAGGATGCCGCGGGCGTGCTCCTCGGCAAAACCGGTATCGAGGAGCTCGGCGTAGCGCTCGGCGGCGGCGCGGCAGAGCGCAAGATCCTTGGCCCTTTCATCTGTGATATAGGCATACTTTTTGCCTTGGCGATCGCTGTAGTCACCCACCGGCCGCAGGTAGAACACCTCTTCAAGCTCCAGCTCGCCCTTAGCGGCCTTGCGGATGCGATCGCCGGTGTAGCGCATCGATTGCACATCGAAGCTCACTCCCACCCGGTGGGTGCGGGCCTGTTGCATCACCGAATGGGGAAACCAGCCCACGTTGAGCACGATCTGGGCGTGCTCCAAGGGGCCATAATGGCCCCGCTCGCCAGCCAGTAGCCGTTTCACGCAGATTTCGCCGGCCCGCTGTTCATCCGGCCACTCCTTCCGGTCGTCGGCCACGAAGCCCTCGCTGTAGTCCTGGTGCATGCCGGCGTACACGCACTGCTGGGGGTTGGGCGTAGCGGCGATCAGGTCGACCCGGAAGCGGGGATCCATGGTGGAGTGGGCAGGGCGAGGTGGAAGGGGTGTTGGAGGGCACTGCTCAGCCGTGACTGCGGGGACCGATGACGGCACGGCGGCCGGGCTGGGTGGATGGCGGGCTGTCGGCGATGGTCGATGGCTTGGCGGAGGATCCGTCCATGCTGGAAGCACCGCTGGCCGCAGAACGGTCGGCAGCCCCGGACGTGCCCATCCCAGCGCCCTCGCCGCCGGAGGCTGCGGGAGTGCCCGAGGCCTCTTCAAGACTGCTGGTGGCACCAACCCCGACCAGCTGCGGCAGGGGCTTGCCCTCCACTAGGGCCGTGGTGAGGGCCTCCAATTCCTCGGGGCGCCGGGCCCCGATCGAACGGCCCACGGAGTGGCCACCGGCATCGAACAATTCGAGCTGGGGGATGCCGTTCACGCCGTAGCGCTCCAATTCCGGTTGCCAGCGGGGGTTGTCCACGTTCAACAGCACCACATCGAGCGCCCCCCGCCGCTTCTGCTCGATCGTTTCCATGGCCGGGGCCATGGTTCGGCAGGCTTCGCACCAGTCAGCGTAAAACTCCACCAGGGTGGGGCGTCCATCGCTCAGGGCCGTGGTCAGATCCGGCGACTGGCGGGCCAGCCGTTCCAGGGGGGCGGCCGGATGCAGGCCGCCCCGCAGCCAGAACAGCAGGACCGCCAGCAGGGCCGCCACGGCAGCCAGCACCATCCGCTCGCGGCGTCCCAGGCCGCCAGCGCCGGCCGGGATGGCCCCCCCCCCCGGGGAACCCGCGGCTCCGGCTCTGGCTTCGGCGGTGGAATCCGGGGGGGAGAACATCGGTTGGGCCAGCCAAGGCTGTCTGGCACTCTGGCAGGCGTGGACCTGAGGCTGTGCGCTCAGGTGCCCCTGGACAGAGTTGCTAGCTTCCGCTCAGCGGGACGATCCCGGTGAAACGGCGCCTCACCCTCCATTTCCCCCGAGAGGCGGTCCACCAGCCGATCACCTACCGACTCGCCGTGGATTTCGATGTGGCGGCCAAGATTCTCCGGGCCCAAGTGGCGCCTAACCAGCTCGGCACCATGGTGGTGGAGCTTTCCGGCGACATCGACGAACTCGATGCAGCCGAGCTCTGGCTGGAGCGCCAGGGGCTGGGCATCAACCGGGCCCCAGGCGAAATCCACATCGATCCCCTGCGCTGCGTCGACTGCGGCATCTGCTCGAGCGTCTGTCCCAGCGGAGCCCTGCAGTTCGAGCCGGTTGCCCAGCGATTGCATTTCGAAACCGCCCGCTGCCTAGTCTGTGAGCAGTGCATCCCCAGCTGCCCGCTCACGGCCATCGCCCTGGTGCTCGACCCCCGGACCGCCGATCCGGCCCTGCCGGAGTCCCGGTCCGCCGCTGCTCCCAGTTCGGTTCCGCGGCGCAATCCCGCTCGCTTCGGCCGCAGGCCGGGCCCGTCGGCGTTGTGATGAGGCGTCTGTTCCTCCTGCTCCTGCTGCCGCTGCGGGCCCCGATGCTGCTCCTGCTAGCGGCGGTGAGCGTCTATCTGGGCCTGCACTGGGTTGACCCCCAGGCCGGTGGGCTGAACGCCACCCATCACTTCGCGCCGCTGTTCTGGTCGGCCCAGTGTGCCCAGGCCCTGCTGGTGGTGGTGTTCTGCTGCATGCCCGATCTGCTGTTGCGGCGGTTTTCGGTGATGCTCTCCGCCAGTCGGGTGGTCACCCTGGTGGCGACCTTGCTGCTGGTGACCATCGGGGGGCTGTACCTACTGCACCTCGAGGTGTTTTCCAATGTGCTGATCCTGGCCGCCTCCGTGCTGTTGGTCCGTTTGGACCTGGTGCGCATCCGGCTGGCTCCCGCTCCAGGGCTCCTGGCCCTGCTGCTGGCGGGGGTGGTGCTGGTCGGGGCCAACCTGGGCCACAGGCTCGGCACGACCCATGCTTCCAACAACGAAGGCATCGCCCCCGCGGCGACGGGCCAGCGGGCCCAGCCGCAGGTGTCCAATAGGCGCCGGATGCTGCTGGGCCGGGGCAAGACCCAGCAGCAACAGGCACCCCAGGCCCGCTAGCCCCCCGCTGCCGTTCAGCAGCCCGGCAGACCGGGCTGCTGATAGCTCCAGGCGTTTCCGAGCACCTTCTTCACGTAGAGCCGGGTTTCGGGAAAAGGGATGGCCTCCACCCACAGCTCCGGTGCCGAGCGAAGCCGGGCATTGACCCAGCCCGCCACCGCCCCGGGTCCGGCGTTGTAGCTGGCCACGGCCGGTAGGGGATCCCCCTGCCATTGCTGCAGCTGCCCCTTGAGGTAGAGGCCCCCCAGGGCCGCATTTCGCTCCGGGCGTTCCAACTCGGCCGTGGACACGGGCCCGCCGGCCAGTTCAGCGGCGGTGGCCGGCATGAGCTGCATCAGGCCCACGGCGCCGGCGGCGGAGTGCACCGTGGGGGTGAAGCGGGATTCCTGTTTGGCCAGGCCCTGCAGGAGCTCCAGGGGAACCTGACGCTGCTCGGCCACCGGCCGGAGCGCCTTGAGGAACCGTTGCGGGTGGAGGCTGCGCTCCAGCTGGGGCAGCAGGGCGCACTGGTCGGGCCTGAGGCGCAGGCTCGCCTGTTCCAGTTGGCCCAGGCCGGTCCAGTCGTCGCCCACCCCCTGCCGCAGCCGGCCCTCCACCAGCAGCTCAGCCGCCTGGCGGGGGGGCGTGCTACCCCTCTGTGCCCGCCAGGTTTCCCAGGCCTCGTCGCGCTGGTCGAGGCGCCAGAGTTGATCGAGCAGGGGATCGCCGCTCGCCAGGGGGTGCCAGTCGTTCGAGCGGTCCGCGTCCGCCGGCATCCCATGCCCGCCACCGCTCGCGCCGCCTGTCGGCTGCCCCGCCCCGAGGTGGTCGGCCTCGCCGAGCTGCACCGCCGCCCTCCAGCCGTAGTAACCGCCAGGGCTCTGGCGCCGGAGTTCCCGCCAGGTGGCGGCT
>JAPLIE010000088.1 GCA_026389265.1 Cyanobacteriota bacterium
GGCCGAGCCACCGCCCTGGGAAGGGCCCCTGCTGGCCCTGCACCGGCTGATGCAGCACCACCCCGAGCAGCGCCTGCTGCTCTGCCCCGTGGACATGCCGGACCTCACCCTCGCGGCCCTGCACACGCTCCTGGCGGCAGCCGCTGCGAGCCCCAGCCGGCTTTCGCTCGCCCATGACGGCACCCGGCTGCAACCGCTGCTGGGCCTCTATCCGAGCAGCGCACCGATCCGCGCCCACCTGGCGGCGGCGGTGCAGCGCGGCGAGCGGCGCCTGCAGGGCTGGCTCGCGGATCTGCCCTGCCAGGCGGTGCCGCTCGACCCCCGCGCCATCTGCAACCAGAACCGCCCCTCCTCCTAACGCGCCTCCACGGCAACCAGCTGCAGCGGACACGACGGGCGCCCGATCGGGTGAGCCGGAAGCCAGAGCGGCTGGCCGGGGGCTGGGGCCCCTAGCGTTCGGGCCATGGCGCCACCCCTGCCCCTCGATCGCCACGGCCGCCCGCTGGGGGTTCTGCGCCTCTCGCTCACGGCCCGCTGCAACCTGGCCTGCCCCTACTGCCTGCCGGATGGAGTGGAGCCGCCGGGGCTGCTGAACCGGGTTCAACGCCTGTCCGTGGTGCGCGGCGCGGTGGCGCTGGGGGTCCGGAGCCTGCGGCTCACCGGCGGCGAACCCCTGCTGCACAGCGGCCTGGAGGATCTGATCAGCGGCGCCGCGCCCCTGCGCCAGAGCGCCGCCAGCGGAACCGCTGGCCTGGCTGAGATCGCCCTCACCAGCAACGGCAGCCTGCTCACGGCCGCTCGGGCCCGCTCCCTGCGCAGGGCCGGGCTGGACCGGATCACCCTGAGCCTCGACGGCGCCACCGGGGCCAGCGTGGCAGCAATGGCGGGCCTGCCGGGCGGAACGCCCGCCGGCGACGACCTGCTTTCGAAGGTGTTGGCCGCGATCGACCACGCCCGTGATGCGGGCTTCGATCCGCGGAAGGGAGCGCTGAAGCTCAATGCCGTGATCCAACGCGGCCGCAATGACGACCAGCTGTTGACGCTGGCGGACCTGGCACGGCAGCGGCGGGTGGAGCTGCGGCTGATCGAATACATGGATGTGGGCAACCGGAACGGTTGGGATCCCAGCCAGGTGATCAGCGCCGCCGAGATGGTGGATCGCATCGCCACCCGCTGGCCGCTGGAACCGATCGGCCGCCCTAGCCATGGCACCGCTAACCGCTGGCGCTACCGCGATGGCGCTGGCCACCTGGCCGTGGTGGCCTCGATCACGGCCCCCTTCTGCGGCGACTGCAACCGTTTGCGGCTCACCGCCGACGGTGTGGCCTACACCTGCCTGTTCGCCGCCTCCGGGCTCGACCTCAAACCCTGGCTGCAGCCCAGCCCCGATCCTGATGGTCTCGATCGGGCCCTGCGCAGCCTCTGGCGGCAACGCCGGGATCGCTACAGCGAGGAGCGCTCCATGGCCGCAGCTACAGGCAGCGCAACAAAAAACCCCCGAGCCCACGCCGAGATGGCCTACCTGGGCGGCTGAGCGGTGCCTCAGCCTCACGTGCCTCAGCCTCAACCGTCGGGGCCGAGGCGATCCTGATGAGCCCGCACCAGCACCGGCACCCGTTTGAAGGCGGGGGTGCCGCTGCGGGAATCGATCACCGCACGGATGATGGCGTTCGCCTCCGGGTAGAACATCAGAGCCGCCCCGCTGCGGATCTCGCCGGGGATGATCTCCACGTTCTCGAGGGCGCCGGCTTCCCCCTGCACCGTCACCCGCTGGTGGGCCCTGAAGCCAGCGCGGGCCAGATCGGCTCGGTTCATCAAAATCGTGTTGCGATGCGGCATGCCGCGGTACTGGTCGCCCTGCTTGTAGACAACGGTGTTGTGCTGGCCGTAGCTGCGGGCGGTGATCAGGGCCAGCACCACACCCGCTTCATCCGGCGCCAGGCCGCCGAAATGCTCCGGCTTCGGCAGCTCCAGCGCCGGCAGGGGGGTGATCTCCATCCGGGCCCGGCCGCTGGGGGTGGCAAAGGTGGGTTCGTTGAACAGCCTGCCTTCCACACTGAACTCCTGCCGGCTGGCATCGATCTGGGCGATCGGGCCGTAACCCGGCACGGTGCGGCCGATCAGCTCGCGCACGTAGGCAGCGTCCTGCAGGCGGCCCCAGTCGATCGGATCCGTGCCCAGCAACCGCCGCGCCAGCTCGGCCAGGAAGGCCACCTCGCTGATCAGATCGGCGCCTTTGAGATGGGTGCTGCCGGGTTCATTGAGCCGCACGAAATTGTTGCCCGATTCAGTAGTGGTGCGGTGGGGTGTCTCGAAGCGGTTGAACACCGGCAGCACCAGGGTGTTCCTTGCCGCCAGCCCGTGGAAATGGCCCTGGTTGGGCTTGGTGGCCAGATACACGACCGTGTCGATGCGGGAGAGGGCCCGTTTGGCCTCGGCCGAATCCGGGTTGGCGCCCCAAAGGTTGCCGCCGAGGCAGAGCAGGGTGTCCACCGCCCCGGCGTCGGCGGCTTCGATCAAGGCGCGGGTGTCGTAGCCGGGAACGGGGCTGAGGGGCCGGCCCAGCAACTCCTCCAGGGCCTGCCGCAATTCCGTGCGCAGCTTCACGGTGACCCCCATCGAGCCAAAGCCCTGCACGTTGGAGTGGCCGCGGATCGGCATCGTGCCCGCGCCGGGCTTGCCCACGTTGCCGCTCAACAGGGCCGTGTTGGCGATCGCATGCACGTTGGTGGTGCCGTTGGCGTGGTGGGTGATGCCCATCGCCCAGGCGAACACCACACCTTTGGCGCGTCCGATCGCAGCAGCGGCGTGGGCCAGCTCCTCGCGGCTGAGGCCGCAGCAGGCCGTGATCGCCTCCCAGGGGGTGGCGCGGGCCTGCTCCAGCACCGCCTCCCAGCCTTCGGCATGGGCCGCCAGGAAGTCGCGGCGAATTTGATTAGCCTCGAGCAGCGCCTTCTGGATCCCCACGAACACGGCGGTGTCGCTGCCGGGGACCGGCTGCAGGAAGATCGAGGCGATCGATGATCCCTTTAGCAGCGAGCGGATCGGGAAGGCGGGGGAGCCGAACTTGAGCAGGCCCACCTCCAGCACCGGGTTGATCACGATCACCGTGCCGCCCCGCTGCCGCAGCTGGATCAGCTCATTCATCAGGCGCGGGTGGTTGGCGGGGGCGTTGGAGCCCACCAGCACCACGCAGTCGGCCTGCTTGAAGCTTTCGAGGCTCACCATCGAGGTGCCTGAGCCGAACACCTCGTTCAGCCCCACGGTGGAGGGGGCGTGGCAGAGGTCGGAGCAATCGGCCAGGTTGTTGGAGCCCAGGGCCCGCAGTAGCAGCTGCAGCAGGTAGGCGGCCTCGTTGGAGGAGCGACCGGAGCTGTAGGAGGCCAGCCGCTCCGGCGGCACCCGGAAGGCCGCCTCGGTGAGCTCAAACACGTCGTCCCAGCCGATCCGCTCGTAGTGGCTGCGTCCCTGCCGCAGGATCAGCGGCTGGCTCAATCGCCCCAGCCGGTCGGCCTCTAGGGAGCTGAGTTCCTGCAGCTGGGAGAGGTTGCGCTGGCCGAACAGCCGCTCCGGCACAGCAGCTTGCAGTTCGGCCGAGATCGCTTCCACACTTTTGAGGCAGCGCTGCAGCGGCTCCCCCAGCTCGTCGCTGAAGCCACCGTTCTGGCCGCCCGTGCCCCAGGCGCAGGAGAGGCAGGCGCTCTTGTGCAGCAGCGTCCTCCAGAGTAGGGGCCCCTGCAGCGAGAGGCTGGCCTTGGCCCAGCCATCAATCACCGGCCAGCCGCCCCCCACCGTGGGCGTGCCGGGTTCGGCGGGGGAGGGGCCGGAAAGCCTGGACCCGTCGGCAGCGTCGTCGCCCATCGGAGCGAACGGAGGAGGAGGTTCAAGCTAGTGGGCACCAACGGCCACAGGGCATTGGCCGCCCTCTCTGGCCCCATGGATCCACCCTCCCTCCCGCGCCGAGCCCCTTGCTGCGCCCGGTGCCACCGCACACCCAACCCGACCGGAACCTGGAGCAGGAGCCGCAGCTCCTGACGCCTGCCCTCAGCCCAGCCAGCCCAGCAACTTTCCGCTTGCCACCAGCAGCACCACGGCCAGCAGGCGCCGAATCCACAGGGAAGGAAAGCGGCGGCTGCCGCAATGGGCCCCCAGCCCTCCGGCCACCATCACCGCCAGCGCCATGGGCCCCACCACTCCGGCCGCAGGCAGAGCGGCGCTCCCCCTGGCCATCACCAACCCGGCCAGCCCCGCCAGGGAATTGACCAGGATGAACGCCGCCGAGACGGCCGCCGCCTGGCGAGGCACCAGCCAGCCGCGCAGGATCATCAGCGGCGTCAGGAAGATGCCGCCACCGGTGCCGGTGATGCCGGCCAGCCCGCCAAGCACGCCCCCCGTCAGGCTGACGGTGACTCGTCCTGGCACGGCTGGAGAAACCTCTGCGGGTTGGGAAGGCTGCGACAACCGCCAGGCTGAGAACAGCAGCACCAGCCCAAGCAGGCGTTGGAGCGGCAAGGTGGGCAAGGAGACCATGCCGCCCACCAACGCCGCAGGAACCGAGAACAGGGCGAGCGGCAGAAACACCTCGCGCCGAAAGTGGCCGGCGGCGGCGAAATTCCAGCTGGCGAGGCTGGACACGAGCACGTTGAGGACCAGGGCAAGGGGTCGGATCTCTGCGGCGGCAAAACCGCTGAGCGCAAGCACCGCGATATAGCCGGAGGCGCCGGCATGGCCAACGGAGGCATAGAGAAAGGCCACCCCAGCCAGGGCAAGCAGCAACAGCGCGGAGGTCTCCATCGACGCTCAGGCGAGCTGATCGGGGTCTTCCCGCAAGCGAGGCAACAGCTGCACCAGATTGCAGGGGAAGGTCTCCGCATCCAGCTGGGCGCGGATCAGCCGATCCCAGGCCGTTGACACCGCATCGAGCGAACCAGGCAGCACGAAGATGAGGGTGCCATTGGCCACCCCCGCCAGGCAGCGACTCTGGAGGCTGCTGGTGCCAATGCTCTGAAAGGAGAGCATCCGGAAGAGCTCCCCGAAGCCATCCATGGTCTTGTCGAGCAGGGGAGCCACCGCTTCCGGGGTGCCATCACGACCGGTGAGGCCGGTGCCACCACTGCTGATCACCACCTGCACGGCCGGATCGGCGATCCAGCGACTGACCTCCGCTCGGATCCGGTATCGGTCATCGGGCACCATGCAACGCTCCTGCAGCCGGTGGCCCGCAGCCTCAAGGCGCTGCTGCAGGGCATCGCCGGAGGGATCGTCGGCGAGGCTACGCCGATCGGACACCGTGAGCAGGGCGATCGAAAGGGCCACAGCAGGCCAGCGGCGGAACGCCATTGTGGGGCTGCGGCAGCGGCAGAGTGGTTGGAGTGATCCAGACCAGCCATGCGCAAGCCAGGCGATGGGGGAACGAACGCCGAGGCAGCGGCCACGGTGAGGGTTTTGCTGTTCGCCGGACTGCGGGAGCGGACGGGCTGGGGGGAGCGACCCTGGCCCCACAGCGCCGGCCTCACACCGCACCAGATCTGGAGCCAACTGTCCGATCCAGCACCAGCGCACAGCGTGCGGGTGGCGATCAACCACAGCTTCGCCAGCTTCGACACGCCCCTCAACCCCAACGATGAACTGGCCTTCCTGCCACCGATCAGTGGAGGCTGACAGTGGAGGCTGAACGGCGCGATCCCGTGGAAGCCACGCTGCCCCGCCTGGATCTGCAGCTGCTCACCACCACCCTCGATCCCCTGGCCTGCCTGGCCGCCTGGCAAAGGCAGCTGGTGGACCTGCCCGGTGGCCTGCCCGCCGCCGAGGCCCACTTCATCGGCCGGGTGCGGGGTGTGAGTGGCCAAGGCCTGCCGCTGGAGGCACTGGAGCTGGAGCATTACCCCGCCATGGCCGAACGCCGCCTGCAGGAGCTGGCCATGGTCACGGCCCAGGGTGCCGCTGCCGTGCTGGTGCGGCACCGGATCGGCCAGCTGCGGCCGGGCGACGCCATCGTGCTGGTGGCGGTGGCGGCGGATCGCCGCGGCCCGGCCCAGCGGTGCGGCCAGGCCCTGCTGGAGGGCCTCAAGCACGAGGTTCCCTTCTGGAAACGGGAATGGGTGAACGGGGTGGGCACCTGGGTGGAAGGCAACACGCCCCTGTGAAGACAGGAGCTCAGAACAGGGGCAGCAGCAGCAGCTGGGCCCAGAGCTCGCTGCCGGCCTCCAGCGCGGCTGCCTCGGCGGGCAGCTCCAGCAGCAGCTCGGCCCCCTGCAGCGAACCGATACGGGACGAGGCCTGGCTGCCCTCCAGCAACGCCAGCGGTAGCCCATCATCGGCGAATGCCAGCCTGGCCCGGGCCAGTTCCGGCCGCCCCGGCCGTCGCCTCAGGGGCGCCGCCAGCCTCACCCGCAACCGCCGCAGACCCACGGCATCGCCCCCTTCCAGCGCCTGCAGCGCCGGCAGCACCAACTGCAAGGCCGTGATGGCGGCAGCCACCGGATTACCCGGCAGACCGAAGAAGGGCAATCCGGCCAGGGAGCCGAACGCAAAGGGGCGTCCTGGCCGCAGGAACAACTTCCAGAACGCCACCGTGCCCCGCTCGGCCAAGAGGGGGCGGATCCAGTCGCTGTCGCCGGCGGAAACGCCACCGGTGCTCACCACCAGATCGCAACAGGCCGCCAGCTGATCAAAGGCGGCCGCCAACCACTCCGGCCGGTCGGCCACCTGCAACCGCAGGGTCAGCGGATAGCCCAGACGGGCGAACAGAGCCTCAAGGAGGGTGCCGTTGCTTTCCCAGATCTCTCCTGGCCCGCGCTGGGCTCCGGCCCTCACCAGTTCATCGCCGCTGATCAGCAGGCCAATCCGCGGCCGGGCCGCGATCGGAAGCATCGCCACACCACAGCCCGCCAACCGACCCAGATCGGCGGGCCCGAGGCGCTGGCCGGCCTCCACCAGCACCTGCCCCGGCGCCGCCTCCTCATCGGCGGCACGGATCCAGGGCTCCGGGCCAACGGACTCCATGAGGAGCAGCGACCTCCCCTGAACCTCCCCCTGGACCTCCACCAGCTCCTGAGCTAGCACCCGCGCGGCACCCTCCGGCATCGGGGCGCCGGTGAGAATGCGCACCGCCTCCCCCTCCCCCAGGCCCTGCGGATAAGGAGCGCCGGCTGCGGAGAGTCCCACCACCCGCCAGCGGCGACCGGGCTTCGGTGGCGTGGCATCGGCCACGGCGTAGCCATCGAGGATCGCGGCCCGAAATCCCGGCACCGCTTCGCTGGCCAGCACCGATTGCGCCACCACCCGGCCCAGGCAAGCCGCCAGCGGGAGGGTCTCGATCAGCGGATCAGGCCGCAGCGCGGCCAACACCCGCGCCCGCGCCTGCTCCAACGGCAACCCCTCAGCGGGAAAGGGTTCGGCCTTGGGTTCAGCCATCACCCCGTTCCCATGCGCCGCTGCGGCCCCCTTGCTTGCACAGCAGCTGGATGGGCCCGATCGTCATGGCGGGATCGGCGGCCTTCACCATGTCGTAGAGGGTGAGCAGGCCCACACTCACGGCGGTGAGCGCCTCCATCTCCACGCCGGTGGCGGCGGTGGTGCGGACCAGCACCTCCACACGCAGCCCAGACCCATCAAGCGCCGGCTCGATCGTGGCCTTCACCCCGGAAAGCGGCAGCGGATGGCAGAGGGGAATCAGCTCAGCGGTGCGCTTGGCTGCCTGAATCGCCGCCACCCGGGCCACCGCCAGCACATCTCCCTTGGGAGCCCGACCCTCCAGGACCAACTCCAGGGTGACCGGCCGCATCCGCAGCCAGCCCTCGGCCACGGCCTCGCGAACCGTGGCTGGCCGACTGCTCACATCCACCATGTGAACCTCACCGCGGCAATCAAGGTGCGTGAGGCTGGGGAGAGTTCCGTCCAAGGCTTGGCTCACGGATGGGGCGTGGGGGTCAGTGGGGGGACCTGCGCCATGTTGACGCCGGATGGGAATCCTGACGCCGCCGGCGAAGGGGGGCAGGCAGCAAGGCATGCGGGGCTTCACCCCCCGCGCAGCTCCCGCCGCATCCAGCTGATCCAGTCGGCGGAGATCTGCTGGGGGCAGGCCGCCTCGCATTCCAGGTGGCTGCTGCAGCCACCGAAGCCCTCGGCCGCCATCTGGGCCACCATCGCCCGGGCCCGCCGGGATCGCTCGGGCTGGCCCTGGGGTAACTGGCCCAGGTGGGCCAGCTTGGCGGCCACGAACAAGCTGGCGGAGGCGTTGCGGCAGCTGGCTACGCAGGCGGCGCAGCCGATGCAGGTGGCGGTGTCGAAGGCGCTGGCGGCCTGGTCGCGGCCGATCAGGATGGCGTTGGCCTCTGGAGCGCTGCCGGTGTTCACCGAGCAGTAACCCCCGGCAGCGATGATCCGATCAAAGGCGCTGCGGTCCACCGCGAGATCCGCCACCAGGGGCAGGGCGCGGGCCCGCCAGGGCTCCAGCGTCAGGGTGTCGCCATCGTGGAAGCGGCGCAAGTACAGCTGGCAAACGCTGGTGGCCGCCTGGGGTCCGTGGGCCTGGCCATTGACCAGGAAGCCGCAGGAGCCGCAGATGCCCTCACGACAGTCGTGCTCGAAGCTGATCGGACGCTGGCCGGCCCTGAGCAGGCGGTCGTTGAGCAGATCAAGGGCCTCCAGCAGCGAGAGATCGGTGCTGAGTCGCTCCAGCCGGTGGCTCTCGAAGCCGCCCGGCTGGCCGGGACTGGCCTGGCGCCACACCTTCAGGGTGAGGCTGATCGTGGCGGAGGCGGGCGCGGCGGACATGGCGGATCGAGGATGACGGGGCCTGGAGCGGGAGGCCGGCAAAAAGGCGTTCAGCGTTTGCGGAACAGGGTTCCCAGCCGCCTCAGCGGTAATTTCGCTGGCTCGGCGCCATGGCTGTGAAGGCGAGTGGCTCGCTATGGCGCGTGGGCGACGCCCCCTCCCGGTGCTCCCAGGCGGCGATGTGGGCGAACTGGGCGTCGTCACGCAGGGCCTCACCCTCGGGGGTCTGGAACTCCACGCGGAAATGGGCGCCGCAGGATTCCTCACGGGCCAAGGCATCGCGCAGCATCAGGTCCGCCAGGCCGAGGAAATCCTCGAGCCGCAGCGCCTTCTCCAGTGCCTCATCGGGACCCGGGCCGTGGTCGGGCACCCGCACCCCATCGCGGAACTCCTGACGCAGGGCCTCCACCGCTGCCAGCCCCCGCCGCAGCTCCGGAGCGCTGCGGCTGATGCCGCACACCTCGATCATCAAAAGGCCCAGCTCCCGATGCAGATCCGTGACGGTGCGACCTCGAGCGCCATCCCCCCCGACCGGCCGGGCCGGCTCGGGCCGCAGAGCGGCGATGCGGACCTCGGCGGCGGCCACCGCAGCCCGGCAGGCCGGGTGGTCGGCACCGATCTGCGGCTGAGGGTGGCCCGCCAGCCAGGCCGTCACGGTGGCGGGGGCAATGAAGTAGCCATCGGCCAGACCCTGCATCAGGGCACTGGCCCCGAGCCGATTGGCGCCGTGCTCGGAGAAATTGGCCTCCCCGAGCACAAACAATCCCGGAATCGTGCTCATCAGGTGGTAATCCACCCACAGGCCCCCCATCGTGTAATGCGGCGCGGGATAGATGCGCAGGGGCGAGGCGATCGGATCTTCGCCGGTGATGCGCGCATACATCTCCAACAGGTTGCCGTAGCGGCTCTCGATCGCCTCCCGGCCATCGCGGCGGATCGCCTCCGCCAGATCCAGGTACACCCCGCGGCCGCCCGGCCCCACACCACGGCCCTCCAGGCAGAGCTCCCGGGCGCGGCGGGAGGCCACATCGCGGGGCACCATGTTGCCGTAGGTGGGGTACTGGCGCTCCAGGAAGTAATCGCGCTCCGGCTCGGGAATCGCCGCGGCCGGCCTTCCGTCCCCCGCTTGCGCCGGCAGCCAGACGCGGCCGTCGTTGCGCAGGCTCTCGCTCATCAGCGTGAGCTTGCTCTGCCAGGTGTCACCGGCAGGGATGCAGGTGGGATGGATCTGGGTGAAGCAGGGATTGGCGAAGCAGGCTCCCTGGAGGTGGGCCCGCCAGATGGCGCTGACATTGCTCTTCACCGCATTGGTGGAGAGATAGAACACATTCGAATAGCCGCCGCTGGCCAGCAGCACCGCATGGGCGGTGAAGGTTTCCATGGCGCCGCTGAGGCCGTGGCGGCACACCACGCCCCGCGCCACCCCATCCACACAGATCAGCTCCACCATCTCGCGCCGGGTGAGGAGCTCCACCCGCCCCGCCGCCACCTGCCGCATCAGCGCCTGGTACGCGCCATAGAGCAACTGCTGGCCGGTCTGGCCGCGGGCGTAGAAGGTGCGGCTCACCAGGGCGCCGCCGAAGCTGCGGTTGGCCAGGGTGCCGCCGTACTCCCGGGCGAAGGGCACCCCTTGAGCCACGCACTGATCGATGATCGCGCCGCTGATCTCCGCGAGGCGGTGGCACCCGGCTTCCCGGGCCCGAAAATCACCGCCCTTCAGCGTGTCGCGGAAGAGGCGGTCGATGCTGTCGCCGTCGCCGGCGTAGTTCTTGGCGGCGTTGATGCCCCCCTGGGCCGCCACCGAATGGGCCCGCCGCGGGCTGTCGTGATAGGTGACCAGTTGCACCCGGTAGCCCTGCTCAGCCAGGGTGGCGGCGGCCGAGGCGCCGGCCAGGCCGCTGCCCACCACCAGCACCCGCAGCTTGCGCTTGTTGGCCGGGCTGATCAGCGGCAGGTCCTCACGGCAGCGCTGCCAGGCCGTATCCAGCGGGCCCGCCGGCAGGCGCGGATCGAGGCGCGGTGCCGGCGGCGGGAAGGGTGGCAACGGTGCTGGAGGTGCTAAGGGGGCGGTGGCGGGGGATCCGCTGCCGCGGGGGGGGGCGGAGGCGATGGGGGAGGTCATGGCATGCCGGCCGCCAGGGAGGCCCGCAGCACCAGGGCGATCGGGAGCAGGCTAAAGGCGGTGCCAAGGGTCAGGGCGAGGGCGCGCCCGGCCCAGCGGATCCGCTGCCGGTTGCCCGGCTCAAGCCAGCCCAGGCTGCGATGGGCGCTCTCGTGGCCCTGCAGCAGATGAAGCCCCACCGCAGCACCGGCCAGGCCATAGAGGCCGAGGGAGAAGGGGGAAGCCAAGGCGGCGAGCAGGGCCTCCAGCTCGGCGCCGGCCGCCGGGCGATGCAGCCGCAGCTGAGCCAGGTGCACCACCAGGAACACCAGCAGCAACGCCCCGCTCCAGGGGGCCCAGCGGCCGGCCAGGGCGGCCGCGGCCTCCAGGCCACCATCCCGCCGACTGCGCTGCGGGCCTGCCACAGCACCACGGGCTTGACGGTTGGAGGCGCTGCGCAGCAGAGCCAGCAAGGGATGGAGCAGCAGGGCGGCCGCCAGGGCCAGCTCCAGGGGCTGTAGCCAGGGCTGGCGGTGGAGCACGGCTGCCAGCTGTTCGAAGCCCATCGGATCCAGCAGCGCCAGGCTCACCCCAGCGAGATGGACCACCAGAAACAGCACCAGCACCAGCCCGGAGATCGGGATCAGCCAGGCAGCTGCGGAGGCCCCCTGCACAACAACCACCGCAGCTGCCGCCTGCCCGCCAGCGCGGGGGAGCCCCGGCGGCGCTGTGTCGGGAGCGGAGGCGGCGATGGGGTTGGCGGCGGGGTTGGTGGCGGGGTTGGTGGCGGTGGCGGCGGTGGCGGCGGGGGAAACAGCGTCGGTGGATCCGGCCGGCGATCCAGGGGACATCATCGGGCAGCCATCACGGAGGCGAGTCGGTACAACGCCACCCCATCTTCGATGATCGGCCTGCCGCCGTCGGCCCAGGGTGAACCGGCGGCGGAAGCCGGCATTGAGCCCCAGGCCCTGTGGGAAGCTGACGAGCCAGCAGCGGGAGGCCGCCTTGCCGCTCGGACGACCCTCCCCCAGGCTCTGCGCCTTCCTCACTCTGCTCAACGACCGGCTGGGGGAGAGCATCGTGTTCCCGCTGCTGCCCTTCCTGCTGGCGGGCTTCAGCCGCGATGGCCGCACCCTCGGCCTGCTGGCCGGCACCTATGCGATGGCCCAGTTCAGCGCCACCCCCCTGATTGGGGCCCTGAGTGATCGCTTCGGGCGACGGTCCGTGATGGCGCTCTGCGTGGCGGGATCCGTTCTGGGGCTGGGCCTCTTCGCCCTCACGGTGAGCCTGCCCTGGCCCCAGCTGTGGCCCGGCGCCGCCGCCGCCGGTCTGCCCCTGGCCCTGCTCTTCCTCGCCCGGCTGATCGATGGCCTGAGCGGCGGCACCGCCGCCACCGCCGGCGCCGTGCTGGCCGACATCACCGCACCGGAGCAGCGGGCGCGGGCCTTCGGCCTGATCGGCGTGGCCTTCGGCCTGGGCTTCATCCTCGGCCCGGGCCTGGGGGGCTTGCTGGCGCGCCACTCCGTGACCCTGCCGCTGTTCGTGGCGGTGGGCTTCGCGGTGGTGAATCTGCTGGTGGTGCTCACCTTGCTGCCGGAAACCCATCCACCTGAGGCGCGCATCGATCTGCCCCGGCGGCGGGAGCTGCAGCCCTTCAGCCAGCTGGCCTCGGTATTCGCCAACCCGCGGGTGAGCAGGCTGTGCGCGGCCTTCTTCTTCTTCTTTCTGGCCTTCAGCGGCTTCACCGCCATGCTGGTGCTCTACTTCCGCCAGGCCTTCGGCTGGGGGCCGGAGCTGGCAGCCCTCGCCTTCCTGGTGGTGGGGGTTGTGGCCACGGTGGTCCAGGGCGGCCTGATCGGCCCCCTGGTGCAACGGATCGGGGAGTGGCGACTGAGCCTGGTGGGCCTGGGCTGTGTGGTGACGGGCTGTCTGCTGGTCCCCCTGGCCCGGCCGACCTCGGCCATTCCCACCGTGTTCAGCGCCTTGGCCATCCTGGCCTTCGGCACCGGACTGGTGACCCCCTGTCTGCGCAGCCTGGTGAGCCGGCGGCTGGAAGGCTCCGGCCAGGGGGCCGCCCTCGGCAGCCTGCAGGGCCTCCAGAGCGCCGGCAGCTTCCTCGGGCCGCCGCTGGCGGGACTGGCCTACGAAACCCTGGGCCACCGGAGCCCCTTCTGGCTGAGCATCGCCTTGATGGTTGCGGTGGCGGCGCTGGTGGCGGGCGGCACGCGGCGCCAGATGGCCTCGACACCAGGTTAATCCGCCTGTGATTGCTAACTTTCCCTACCCCGCCGACGCGGGTTTCCGCAGAACACCATGACCGCGTCCACCACCACGCCTGCCCTCGTTGCTCCCGAGCACTACATCAACCGGGAGCTGAGCTGGATCGCCTTCAACCAGCGGGTGCTGGCCCAGGCCCTCAATGAGCACACCCCCCTGCTGGAGCAGGCCAAGTTCAGCGCGATCTTCAGCAACAACCTCGACGAATTTTTCATGGTGCGCGTGGCTTCGCTGAAGTCGCAGCAGGAGGCCGGGGTGACCACCCTCAGTGACGACGGCCTCACCCCCCTGGAGCAGCTGGAGGCGATCCAGGCCAAGCTGCGCCCCCTGCTCGAACTGCAGCAGCAGCACTACCGCCATTCGCTCAAGCGCAACCTCGACGAATACGGCATCCAGCTGATCGACTACACCCGGCTCAACGCTCGCCAGAAGGACTGGGCCGACGCCTACTTCCGCAGCGCCATCTTTCCTGTGCTCACACCGCTGGCGGTGGATCCGGCCCACCCCTTTCCCTTCCTAAGCAACCTCAGCCTCAACGTGGCGGCCCTGATCCGCGATCCCGACAGCGGCCAACAACAGTTCGCACGAGTAAAGGTTCCCCAGAAAATCCTGCCGCGCTTCGTGCCGATCCCCACCGAGCTCTGCAGCCGCGAACCCGCGCCGGTGTTCACGGCGGTGCCGCTGGAGCAGCTGGTGGCGTTCAATCTGCAGCTCCTCTTTCCCGGCATGGTGATCGAGGGTCATTACTTCTTCCGAGTCACCCGCGACGCCGACCTGGAACTGCGCGATCTGGAGGCCGACGACCTGATGGAGGCCCTGCAGGAGGGCCTGCGCAAACGCCGCATGGGTGGGGAGGTGGTGCGCCTCGAGGTGGCCAACGAGATGCCCAATGAGGTGGTGCAGCTGCTGATGGACGGCACCAGTGTGGAACCGGAAGACCTCTATCGGATCAACGGTCCCCTCGGGCTGGATGACCTGATGAGCCTGCTGGCCATTCCCCTGCCCGACATCAAGGACCTGCCCTTCAAGGGAAGAACCGTGCCAGCCCTGGTGCAGGCCCAGCGCAGTGAACTGGAAGACGGCTCGATCAAGGCCGAGGAATTCCAGAGCATCTTCTCGGTGCTACGCCGCGGCGATGTGCTACTGCACCACCCCTTCGACCTCTTCGCCACCTCCGTGGAGGAATTCCTCAACCAGGCCGCTGACGACGCCTCGGTGCTGGCGATCAAGATGACCCTCTACCGCACCTCGAAGGATTCCCCGGTGGTGGCGGCCCTGATCCGCGCCGCCGAAAACGGCAAGCAGGTGATGGCCCTGGTGGAATTGAAGGCCCGCTTCGACGAAGACAACAACATCCAGTGGGCCCGCCAGCTGGAGCGCTCCGGCGTGCATGTGGTGTATGGCGTGCTGGGGCTCAAGACCCACACCAAGGTGACCCTGGTGGTGCGGCGCGAGAAGGACATCCTGCGCAGCTACATGCACATCGGAACAGGCAACTACAACTCCCGCACCTCCAACCTCTACACCGACCTCGGGCTGCTCACGGCCCGGGAGGATTTCGGGCAGGACCTGGTGGAACTGTTCAACTACCTCACCGGCTTCTCCAAACAACAGAGCTTCCGCAAGTTGCTGGTGGCACCGGTCACCTTGCGTCGCGGCATGGAGGAGCTGATCCGCCGCGAGATCCGCCATGCCCACGAGGGCCGCGGCGGGCTGATCAGGGCCAAGATGAACGGTCTGGTGGATCCCGCCATTATCTCCCTGCTCTACGAGGCCTCAGCGGCCGGAGTGCAGATCGATCTGGTGGTTCGAGGCATGTGCTCCCTGAGGCCCGGCCTGGCGGGCCTGAGCGAGAACATCCGGGTGGTGAGTGTGATCGGTCGCTTCCTGGAACACTCCCGCATCTTCTGGTTCGGCAACGGTGGCCAAGATGAGGTGTATCTCGGCAGTGCCGACTGGATGCCCCGCAACCTCGATCGGCGGGTCGAGGCGGTGGCACCGGTCGAAGAGGCCCAGCTCAGTGGGCAACTCCGCCACCTGATTGAGCTCTATCTGCAGGACAGCACCGCCTGGCACATGCAGAGCGATGGCAGCTTCCTGCAGATTCAGCCCGAAGATGATGGCTTGGTTTCACAAAACATTCTCATGCAGCGCTGGCGCGGTGGCTTGAAAATGTAACCACCACCACAGGCACCGATCTCGCTTCATCGCTGATCCAGGAAATCTTCCACTCCAAAGCTTTCCCTTTGGCGCAGGGGTGCTACATTCCGGCCAAATTCATTTCGGAGGCCTGGGGTGATGGGGACACCTCTGCATTCCGCACCCAATGGGGCTGCCGCTAGCGGTGGCTCCTCAGGGGCGAAGTCAGCCCATGGACGTGTTGATTCCGGCACCACGAACCGTGCATCCCGTCAGGGATCGGGCGGGAGCGGTAGCCGAGCCGCAGGCCGCCTGAGCGCCGATTCGATCGGCTGGTATCTGGGCACCATCGGCCGGGTGCCCTTGCTCACGGCGGCCGAGGAAATCGAGTTGGCCCACCATGTGCAGGAGGGCAAACAGCTGCAGTCGCTGGAGCCCGAGCAACGCACCCCCCAGCAAAACCGGCGGATCCGCATGGGTCAGCGGGCCCGCGATCGGATGATGGCGGCCAATCTCCGCCTGGTGGTGAGCGTGGCGAAGAAGTATCAGAATCAGGGCCTCGAATTGCTGGATCTGGTGCAGGAGGGGGCGATCGGCCTTGAGAGGGCT
The DNA here is from genome assembly GCA_026389265.1 of Cyanobacteriota bacterium. GTDB lineage: Bacteria > Cyanobacteriota > Cyanobacteriia > PCC-6307 > Cyanobiaceae > Cyanobium. The sequence goes on from JAPLIE010000088.1 coordinate 15,905, forward strand.
GTCGATAAATTCGACCCGGCGATGGGCTACAAGTTCTCCACCTATGCCTACTGGTGGATCCGCCAGGGCATGACCCGGGCGATCGACAACAGCGCCCGCACGATCCGGCTGCCGATTCACATCAGTGAGAAGCTCTCCAAGATGCGGCGCATCACTCGCGAGCTCTCGCATCGTCTCGGCCGCCAACCCAACCGGCTGGAACTGGCCCATGCCCTCGGCACCAGCCCCGATGAACTGGAGGAGCTGATGGCCCAGACCGCTCCATGCGCCTCCCTCGATGCCCACGCCCGTGGCGAGGAGGACCGCAGCACCCTCGGGGAGCTGATCGCCGATCCAGCCAGCAACGAGCATCTCGACTCGATGGACCGGCATCTCCAGAAGGAACACCTCGGCACCTGGCTCGCCCAGCTGAACGACCGCGAGCAGAAGATCCTGAGGCTCCGCTTCGGCCTTGAGGGGACAGAGCCACTCACGCTGGCGGAGATCGGCCGCCAGATCAACGTGTCCCGCGAGCGGGTGCGCCAGTTGGAAGCCAAGGCGATCCTGAAGCTGCGGCTGATGAGCTCGATGCAGCAGGCCGCCTGAGCGGTGTGGCCATGGGCGGCGTGACCATGGGCTGGTGGGGGCGGCAATGGATCGGGGTCATCGCCGTGCTGGTGTGGCTCACCCTGGTGGTCAGCATCTCCCTGGCGGTCCGGGCCCGCTGGCCGGACCGGGGGGAATGGAGCCGCAAGGTGGTGCACATCGGGGCCGGCCCGGTGGTGCTGATCGCCTGGGCCCTAGGCATCGATCGCTGGGTCGCCCTGCCCACTGCCGCCGTGGCCACCCTGCTGGCCGCCGTGAACCACCGGCGTCGCCTGCTGCCCGGCGTCGAGGATGTCGACCGCGCCAGCTACGGAACGGTGGCCTACGGAGCCTCGATCACCCTGCTGCTGCTGGTCTGGTGGCCCTGGGAACCGCTGGTTGTGGCCAGCGGCGTGCTGGTGATGGCCTTCGCTGATGGGCTGGCTGGCCTCCTGGGCCCCCAGGTGGCCTCACCAAGCTGGACAATCCTGGGCCAACGGCGGTCCCTGGTCGGCACTGCAACGATGGCGCTCACCAGCCTGGCGGTGCTGCTCGCCCTGGCGGCTCTGGCGGCAGCCGGCGGCCAGCCGGTGCCGACGCCGGCCGCGGTGGTGGGAATCGCCCTGGCCGCCGCCCTGCTTGAGCAGGTGGCGATCGGCGGCCTCGACAACCTCACCGTGCCCCTCGCCGTGGCCTGGCTCTGGAGCGAGCTCATGGTGGCCTGAAGAGCCGCTCAGGCCCGCAGCAGGTCCTCGCACTGGCGGTCCCAGTCGCCGCGGCTGCCGAGCGCCGCCACCAGCAGGCGATCATCGGGCTGTTCCCGCAGGCGAAGCTGCCACTGCCGGATCACCTCAGCCCGCTCCATCCAGACATCGAGCACGGTGCGCTGGATCGCGTCGCCATCCCAGTGCCGTCCCCGGGCAGTTTCCAGGGCCCAGCTCAGCAGGGCGTCGAGCTGGAACGGCCGGAAGCCGCCATAGGCAGGGCCGCAGGGGGCGCTGCCGGAGGGGGCCGCCAGCCTTCGCTGCTCCAGATAAAACAGCTCGAGGGGATCGGTGAAACCGCAGAATTGCAGAAGATAGACCATGAACCCAAACCGCCCGGAACCAGGGATGACCAAGGGTAATCAGGTCAGAACAATCAACTGTTCAGCCCGAACATCCCGCCATAGGGTTGATGTTTTGGCACTCAAAGATCGAGAGTGCCAAAGAAGCGATTCCCAGCCCATCCAGGCCGCAGCCAGATAAGCCTGGCCTTAAGCGGCGGCCAGCTGCTGTTCCCGCACCAGGCGAACGGCGCCAGCCAATTCCTCGAGCAACCCCAAAGTGGTGGGCAGATCGATGCAGGCATCGGTGATGCTCTGGCCGTAGGTGAGAGACGAGAGATCGGCCGGAATCTTCTGATTGCCCGCCACCAGATGGCTCTCCAGCATCACCCCCATCACGTGCACGGAACCGGCGCGCACCTGGTCGGCCACCTCGCGCAGCACCTCGGCCTGACGGCGGTAGTCCTTGTTGGAATTGCCATGGCTGCAGTCCACCATCAGGCGGGCCGGCAAGCCATCCCGGGCCAGCTGGGCTGCAGCGACCTCCACCGCTGCGAGGGCGTAGTTGGGGCCGTCCTTGCCGCCGCGGAGCACCAGGTGGCCATCGGGGTTGCCGGTGGTGCTCACGATCGCCGCATTCCCCTGCTGGCTGATTCCCAGGAAATGGTGGGGGCGGGCAGCCGCCTCCATGGCATTGATCGCGGTGGCGACACTGCCATCGGTGCCGTTCTTGAAGCCGATCGGCATCGACAGGCCCGAGGCCATCTCACGGTGGGTCTGGCTTTCGGTGGTGCGGGCGCCGATAGCGGTCCAGCTGATTAGATCGGCGATGTACTGGGGCACCACGGGATCGAGAAGCTCGGTGGCGGCCGGCAGGCCCAGCTCGGCCAAATGCAGCAGCAGGCCCCGGGCCCGACGCAGGCCGGTGTTGATGTCGTAGCTGCCATCGAGGTGGGGATCGTTGATCATCCCCTTCCAGCCCACGGTGGTGCGGGGCTTCTCGAAGTACACCCGCATCACAATCTCGAGGTCTTCGCGATGGCGTTGCTGCGCCTCCAGGATCGCCTCGGCGTACTCCCGGGCGGCCTCCCCATCGTGAACGGAGCAGGGCCCCACGATCACCAGCTGGCGCCGGTCGCCGCCATGGAGGATCGCCTTGATCCGCTCACGGGCCTGCTGCACGGTGCGGGAGCCCTGCTCGCTGATCGGCAGCTCCGCGTGCAGCACCGCCGGTGGCACCAGGGGCCGGGTTTCGACGATGTGGAGATCGGAGGTGGGGATCATGAACGGCAGATGCCCTGGCAATCCAGCACTCCACCCTAAGGGCGCTACCGGCGCCCTCCGGCAGCGATGGGCCTCTAAACAGCAACGGCAGCGACGTGGCAGCCCACATCCAAAGCACACCAGCGCTCAGGGCCGCCAGAAACCTGCAGACGAGGCAAACGAGAGGCGGATTCTGGGTCTTGACCGGATGGGCTCGGAGCCGCAGGGCCGCCAGCTCGGCCTCCAGCCGGGGCGGATCGCAGTGGCGTCAGTCACCCCCCGCTGGCTCCAGGAAGGGATTGATCACCATCAGGCCGGCGATCCGGCGGCCGTGGCTGAAGTCTTCCGAGAAGAGGATGGAGCAGCGGCTGCGAATCGCCGCTTCGGCGATCAGGGCATCAAACCAACTGAGCTGTTCGCGGCCGGCCAGCTGGTGAGCATCCAGCACCAGGGTGTCATCGCTGCACACCACCTCGAAGCCAATCATGGCTTCCAGAAGTTCGCTGATCTGAGGATCGCTGAGGGGCGGCTGCAGCTTGCGACTGGCCACCGCACGAAGCTCAATCAAGACCTGGGTGCTGATCACCACCTCGTGGTCGCGAATCACGGCAGCAAGCCATCGTCGAATCTGCTCCGATTTGGCCGGTTCGCGGCGATCCAGCCGGTAGACCCACAGGTTGGTGTCGATGAACACCCGCATCAGCTGCAGGTGTGCAACTCATCGCGAGTCCAAGGGGCACTGCTGGCGCTGTGGCTACCGGCAGCCACGGCCTCAAAGCGGTGGAGGGCCTCGAGCCGGCGGCTGCGGGCGTGCACATAGCGGCCCAGAAACTCGCGCACCAACGCATTCACCGTGGTGTTCTCGCGCAGGGCTGCCTCACGGGCGCGCTGCAGCAGGGCGTCGTCGATGGCGAGGGTGAGGTTGGCCATGGAGCCAACCTACACGGGTTCCGTGGAGCACGGATGGAGAAGCATGGCCCTTCCCATCGGGGCCAGACCGGTCACCAAGGGCTCGCGATTCAGCCTGCAGACCCAGGCCGGACAGGACTTGCCGCCCTGCCTGCTGGGAGCGATGCAGATCGGAAGGTGCCATGCAGGCCGGTGGAGCGCGCCACTTGGGCGCGACGCTCAACTGGCGACCCGTGCTCGGGATCGAGCTCGAGATCGAGCGGATCAAGCAGCGCTCGAAGCGAAACGAGAGCGAAGCCGAGCAGCGGATGAAGCTGATCGAGAGCGAAATTTTGCGCGTGAGGAGCGATGGTCTTGAGCGCCGCCTTCTGATGCACTGGGCTCAACGCTTCAAGGATCTCTCCAGGAGGCAGAACCGCCTGAACGCCGGTTCGATCGCTGACGCGGCTCAGCTGCTGATCGAGGCGGTGCCGGAGAGTATTTCTGTGCAGGACGCGAGGCCAACTTCACGGCGGCGGATGGCTGCTGCGAATGTCCGACCCGGGGCACGATCAGTCGGGAGTTGCGGCAGGGGAGAGAACTGCAGTTGCTATCGCTGCAGTTGCTATTACTGCAGTTGCTATCGCTGCAGTTGCTATCGCTGCAGTTGGCATGAAGTCGCTTCGATTCTTTTATCGTGTTTCAAGAGATGTAGAAAGATGCAGCAGATCTCGCCTTTCGATCTGCCTGGAGAAAGCTGGTCCCTGGAGATCCAGAGTCGGCCCGTCTGGTACCTCTCTGGCGAAGGAATCCTCACACTTCACGAGAACACTTCACGAGAAGAGCTATGGAAAAAACGCCCTCTGCATTGGCATCAACGATATCCGGGAACCCAAAGCGATCTCAAGGGCTGCGTCAACGACGCCAACGACTGGGCTGCCGTCCTGCAGGGGAAGGGCTTCAGCGCCAAGCTCCTGCTCGATGCCCAGGCCACCAAGGCAGCCATGGTGAGCGCCATCACCGGCCTGGTGGGCAGCGCCCAGAACGGCGACACCGTTGCCATCACCTTTTCGGGGCACGGCACCTATGCCCCCGACAAGAGCGGCGACGAATCAGATGGCCTCGACGAGGCCCTCTGTCCCTATGACATCGTTCAGGGCAACGTGCTGATCGATGACGAGCTCCACCAGCTCTTCCAGCAACGCAAAACCGGCGTGCGGGTGATCCTGATCTCCGACAGCTGCCATTCCGGCACCGTGCTGCGCAACGCTCCTTCCGATCCCGATGCGGATGCTCCCAGGGTGCGCTTCCTGCCGATGGGGGCCTGGGTTCCCGAGGATCAACTCCCCCGGGCTGCCAGTGGCCGCCCCCTCACCACCCTCCCCATCAGCACCACCACCTCCCCCTGGGCCGGTGTGATCACCCCTGGCGGCGATCTGCTGATGGCCGGTTGCCAGGAAGGCCCCAACAAGTTCAGCTACGACGCCAGATTCAACAATCGCTCCAATGGCGCCTTCACCTATTACGCCCTGAAAACCCTCAAGACTCTCCCCGCCGCCGCCACCTATGCCGACTGGCACGCCGCCATCCGTCGCTACCTGCCTTCGGCCAACTACCCCCAGGTGCCCCAGGTGATGGGGGCCAGGAGTGCTCTGCAGTTCAAGGTTCTCGCCTGAGGCCGCCGGAATCCCATGCCGGAACCCCAACGCAACGCCATCAACCTCAACGCCATCAGCCTCAGCGTTCCTGGCACCCGTCTCCAGGATCCCCCCCTGCCCCGCCTGCTGGCGCCGACCACACGGGGGACGGAACTCCGTGGCGAGGATCCTTTCCTCCCCACCGGATTCCTGAAGGTCGCGAGAGGCTTCGATCTCTCGGGCCCATCCCGCGACATCGGTGGCACCGATCTCAACCCGCTCGACCTGCCGCCCGATCAGGTGGTGGTGCTGGAGATGGTGGAGGGCATCACCGTGATCACCTCAGCCGGCAACCTCGCAGCCACCCTGCAGCAGATCGGGGCAGAATCCCTGCTGGGTCTGGAGGATCGGGGCCTGGCCGGCGCTGCTTCCCGCGGCAGCAGCGCCGGCCAGCTGATCACGCGGCTGTTCAGCCTTGATCTCGGCAGCGATGCCCTCATCGAGGAGGCCAGGGCCAAGGCGCTCGCGTGGGCGAAGCAACGGCTGGGGGAGAAGGCGAAGCAAAAGCTGGGCGAGGTGGCCGAGCTCGGCGTGTCCTGGCTCGGCACCAAGGCCCTGATGTGGGCGATCGAGAAGCGGCTGCGCGTCAGCCCCGGGCTCTACCGCTGGTCCGGCCGCTCCCGGGACCCCTCGGAAGTCTTCGGCGCGGCGGATCCGAAGCTGGCCCAGGAGGCCCTGCAAGGCCCGCTGCTCATCTTCATCCTCGGCACCGGATCCAACGGTGCCGGTTCGTTCGGGGATCTGCAGGAGACGAGTGAGGAGGATTGGCGCGCGCTCCGGGCGACCTATGGGGAACGCATCTACACCTTCGAGCACTACACCTTCTCCGAAAGCCCCATCGACAACGCCCTGGCCCTGGCCCGGATCCTCCCGGCCGGGGCCCGGATCCATCTGGTCACCCACTCCCGGGGCGGGCTGGTGGGCGATCTCCTCTGTCTGCGGCAGGTGGATGACGACCTCATCGATGGCTTCCGCCCTGGTTCCGCCCCCTTCACTGCAGACGATCCCGGCCGTCGGGAGAGCCTCGAGCGGGAGGGCGAGTGGGCATACGCCGAGCAACGCGAACGGCTGCGGGAGCTGCGCACCTTGCTGGGGCGGGAGCACGGCTTCCGGATCGAGCGCTACGTGCGGGTGGCGGCGCCCGCTCGCGGCACCCTGCTGGTCAGCGGCAACGTCGATGCCTTCCTTTCCGCCCTGCTCACCCTGCTCGGCACCGTGCCCTACCTGGCGGGCAACCCGATCTATTCCTGCGTGAAGCGGGTGGTGCTGGAGATCGCCCGGCACCGCACCGATCCCCGACTGGTTCCAGGCATCGAGGCCATGCTGCCGGAAGCACCGCTGGGGCGTTTCCTGGCCAGGGCTACGCCCGCCGAGGGGCTTCAGCTCGCCGTGATCGCCGGCGACATCGAAGGCGGGCACCTGCTCAAGCGCCTGGGGGTGCTGTTCACCGACTTCGTCTTCTTCGAACGGGTGAACAACGACCTCGTCGTGGACACCGATTCGATGGGGGCGGGCATTGCCCGACCCGGCAACGCCCATCAGCTCTTCGAGCAGGGCCCCCGGGTCAGCCACTTCAACTACTTCGCCAATGCCTCCTCCCGCGGCGCCCTGCGGCGCTGGCTCACCGAAACGAACACCACCAGCATCGCCGGCTTCCATCCCGTCTCCGGCCTGATCGACGAGGGCAGCCTCGACAGCGATCGCGCCGACGAGCGGTCGGTGCGATCGCTCCACCGGGAACGATGGGGCCACCGAGCAGACCCTTCCACTGGTGGTGGTGCTGCCCGACTGCATGGCCTCCCACCTCTGGAACGAGGCAGCCCGCGATCGCCTCTGGTTCGATCCCGACACCCTGGCCCTCGGCGGGCTGGAGACAATCGCCACCGGCAACGCAGCCGATCGGTCGATCAAGGCCGAGAAGCTCTTCACCCTGTTCTACGGCGAACTCTGCAAGTCGCTGATCGGCAGCCATCGGGTCGTGCGCTTCGCCTACGACTGGCGCCAACCTCTGCAGGAAACGGCCGTCGAACTGGCGACCCGCCTGAAGGCTCTGCTGCAGGAAACGGCGGCTTCCGGCCAACCGGTGCGCCTCCTGGCCCACGGCATGGGGGGACTCTTGGTGCGCGCCCTGGTGAAAACAGAGGAACCACTCTGGAACGAGCTGATGGGCCGCAGCGGTGCCCGCTTCGTGATGCTCGGCACGCCGAACCAAGGATCACACCAAATGGTGGAGACCCTGCTTGGTAAGTCAGACCTGATCCGCAAGCTGGCGCGCATCGACAGCCGGCAGTCGATGCAGCAGATCCTCACCATCATGGCGGGCTTTCCAGGCCTGCTTCAGCTTCTACCCAAGCCCGGCTTCAGGGAAGCCGGAGATGTTCAGCAGCGTCACGACTACTTCCAGGCGGGGGTCTGGCAGGAACTGAAGCAGCTCAACCACGACCGCTGGATCGGAGACGGCATAGCAGCCACTCCCAGCAAGGCCGTGCTCGCCCAGTCCCGCTGGTTGTGGGATCAGGAGGGCCCCGAGCTGCCCGAACGGCACCAGCAGAAGGTGATCTATGTCTACGGCCAGGCGAGCATGACCCCCTGCGGCCTCCTGGAGCAGAACGATCGCTTGAAAATGCTCGGAACTCCAGCGGGTGACGGCGTAGTGACCTGGGCCTCCGGCCCCATCCCCGGCATCGGCAGTTTCTATGCCATGCCCGTAGAGCATGCTGCCCTCTGCAACAGTGCGGCGCATTTCGCCGCGATCATCGATCTTCTCGCCACGGGCAGCACCGAGCCGGCCCGCCTGAGGGCGGTGAACACCATGCCCACGCTGCGCTCCGCCACGGCACCGGTGGTCTATGAAGCCGGCCCCATTCCCTATCCCACCGAGGAGGAAGTGGCCCTCAGCCTGCTCGGTGGTCGGAAGCGCCAGCCGCTCCAGGCCCGGCCGGCCCCTTGCCTGCAGGTGTGCTGCAAGGCCATGGATCTGCGCTTTGTCACCCAACCGGTGATGGTGGGTCACTACCTGCAGGATGCCATCTCCGGGCCCGAGGCCCTGATCGACCGCGAGCTCGTCGACCGTGAACTCTCGATGCGCCATCGCCTCGGCCTCTATGCCGGAGCGCAGGGCACAGCCACTGTTGTTCTGCTCACCAACAACGCCGAGGAACGGCGACGGGGCAGAACCCGCGGAGCGGTGGTGATCGGGCTCGGCTCCTACGGCGAACTCAGCGCGGAAACGCTCGCGGAAGCCGTGAGGGTGGGCAGCCTCCGCTACCTGCTCCAGATGGTGGATCGGCAATCTGGCGAGGCCCCCGAAACGATCGAAGCGCCGCTTTCCGCCCTGTTGCTCGGCTACAACTTCACCACCAACATCAGTGTGGAGGATTCGGTGGCAGCCCTCGTGCGTGGGGTGCTGGCGGCCAACCAACAATTCTCCGAAACGCGGCCGGACGTTCCGGTGCGGATCACCCAGTTGGAGATCGTGGAGCTCTACCTCGATATCGCCGCCACGGCTGCGAGGGCCCTGGTGCGGGTGGCCGAGCAGATCAACCGCGATGGCGCCCGCTACGGCATGCGCGTCGAAGCCGACCGGGAGCTCCGCCAAGGCAAAGGGTTCAGCCAGCGACTCGATGCCAGCCAGGGTGTGGCCTACTGGCCGCGGCTCGAGGTGACCGATGCGGACCAGCGCGAGGATTGCCTCTCCCCGACCGAGGGTGCGGAACCCTTGGCCGCCAAGCCACGCCGGGCCTTCGCCGAACGACTCCGGTTCGCCTACCTCGGTCAACGGGCACGCTCGGAAACCACCCTGCATCAGCGGCAGCCAGGACTGGTGGAGTCCCTGGTGGAGTCCTCGATCCGGGAGTCCACCTACGTGGAGGATCTCTCCAGAACCCTGTTCCAGCTGCTGGTGCCCCATGACTTCAAGAACCAGGCCCGGCAGATGGACCGCATGGTGCTGGTGCTCGACGGCTACACCGCCAACCTTCCCTGGGAGCTGCTGCTGGCCGACGACAAGCCCCTGGCCCTCTCGACGAGAATGGTGCGGCAGCTGCAGTCGCCCCGGTATCGCACCCAGGTGCGCCAGACCCTCGAGAAGCGCGCCTATGTGATCGGCAACCCCTCCACCGAGGGATTCAACAAGGTCTTCGCCGATGGCCCCACCCGGAAGGCTCCCGAAGCCCTCGATGGCCTCGACGGTGCTGGAAATGAAGCGCAGACGGTGGTGAACGTGCTGCGGCAGTACGGCTACGACTGCGAGGAGGCGATCGGTGGTGAAAAGGCCGTGGACATCATCAACAAGCTCTACCGATCCCTCTATCGGATCGTTCACATCGCCGCCCACGGTGTCTACGACGAAAAGACCCGCGATGGCGGCTCCCGCAGCGGGGTGGTGCTCTCCGATGGGCTGCTGATCACCGCCGCCGAGATCGGGGCCATGGAAACGGTTCCCGACCTGGTTTTCCTCAACTGCTGCCACCTCGCCAAGGCGGATGCCAGGCCGGTGGCCTTCAACCGCCTGGCTTACAGCATCTCCCGCGAACTGATCGAGATGGGGGTACGGGCCGTGGTGGCGGCAGGCTGGGCCGTGGACGATGGCGCCGCCCGGGTATTCGCCGAGGAGTTCTATGGCCAGATCCTCCGCAACAGACCCTTCGGCGATGCCGTGTTCGCGGCCCGTTCACGCACCCACGAGGAGTTCCCCAGCCTCAACACCTGGGGTGCCTACCAGGCTTACGGGGATCCCGGCTTCGTGATCGATCCCCTGCGCGACCGCGCCGACTCCGAAGCGGTGGAAGGCTGGAAACCCGTGACCCAGGAGGAGCTGATGCAGCGGCTCGGGGAACTGGCCACGAAAGCGGCGGGTGGGGATCCACCGTCGACCGAACGGAGCCGTGAATTGGCGGGTGCCGTCGACATGGCGTTGCAGTGCTGTCCCGATGCATGGAAGAGCCTGCCGGCGGTGCGCTTCGCCCTGGGCGAGGTCTACGCAGAACTCGGTGACGCCTACTTCGACGAGGCCCGGGATCACTACCTGGCCGCCATCCGCCTGGAGGACAGCAGCGGGGGGGTTCCGATCCGCGCCATCGAACAGCTGGCCAACCTCGAAGCCCGCACCGGCCACACCACAGCCAACGCGGAGCTGATCAACACCTCCCTGGGACGCCTAGAGGGGCTCGTTCAGCTGGCAGCGACCACCCTGAATCGTGCGGAACAGAACAACGGAACAGCGTCGCCAGCGCTCAGCAATCCCGAACGGGCCGCGCTGCTGGGAAGTGCCTACAAGCGGCTGGCCGCCATGCTGGCGGGGAACCTGCACCAGGATCACGACAAGGACGGTGGGGATGTTCTGCTTGCCCTCGAGCGGGCCATCAACTGGTACCTCTAGAGTAAATCCCTTTAGAAAAGGACCCTAGCCATGAGTGATCCTAACGGAAGAGCCTTTATCGTTCGGCCATTCGGTTCGAAAGCGAATTCTCTCGGAGAGGATCCAATCAATTTTGATAGGGTTGATACGGAACTGATCAGTGCGGCGCTCTCCCAGGTTGGGATGACAGGAGGCACCACCGGTGAATTCGTTCAGCAAGGAAATATTCGAAGCGATATGTTTCGGGAGCTACTGGTTGCAGACCTCGTGATTGCGGATATCTCCATACACAATGCAAATGCATTCTACGAGCTTGGCATTCGTCATGCTCTCAAGAGCCAGTACACGGTGATGATCAAGGCCGATAAGCGTGGCGACCCCCATGTGTTTGATCTGAAAGTCGACAGGTATCTTGCCTATGATCCAGATCACCCTTGCCAGGCCGTTGAAGCACTGGTGCAAACCATCAAGGCCACCCTGGACAACGAGAAACCAGACAGCCCAGTATTCCAGTTACTTCCGGGCCTCACAAGCTTCGATGCCGGCAAGGTCGTCGTGGTGCCCCTCAAGTTCCGCGAAGAGGTTGAACAAGCGGCCCCCAGGCGCGAAGAACTGCTTAACATCCGTGAGGCTGTAGCAGGGCAAGCATGGGAAACGGAAGGTTTACGCATGATCGGAGGAGCCCAGTTCAAACTGCGTGATCACGAAAACTCTGCCAAAACCTGGGAGCGTATTCGTGAGTTGGACATGTTTGATGTCGAGGCCAATCAAAAGCTTGCCACGATCTATCAGAAGCTGAAGAAGCTTACAGTTTCAGATCAGGCCGCGGAACGGGCGCTTCAATCCAGCTCTCTCACGGACTGGGAATGTGCCGAGACCCATTCGTTGATCGCCAGCAACTGGAAAACGCGGTGGCACAACGCGGTGGAAGCTGAGGCCGAGCTCGTCGAACTGCAACGTAAAGCGCTGTCGTCGCCATTCCTTGAAAAGAGTCTGCAATCCTATCTGCAGGGGTTTGCAAAACATCGCAGCCATTATTATTCAGGTCTCAATGCAGTCGCCATGCAATCTGTTCAGATTGAGCTTGCCAAGTTGCACCCCGAAGAGTGGGCCTTGAATTTCGATGATGAGCACCTCGCGGAAATAGAACTGGCGAAACGCACTGACTATCTCGCCAAGCTGGTGGCGGCGACCGAGCTGGCCATTGAATCATCGATCCGTCATTATCCGGAAGACGAATGGGCCCCACTTTCACGAGCAGATCTGATGCTCCTCACTTCCAATAATCCCAGAAAGGTTGCCCTGATTTATCAGAGGTGTGCAGCCATGCCAGCATTCAACGCGGATTCTCTGCGTCGTCAATTAAAGATCTATCAGGATCTGGCACTGTTCGGAGAGAATCTGAAGGCCGCCCTCGAAGCCATCAAATAACCTGCTACAGCCCAAGAATAGCCAGGACGTGACCGCCAAGGCTGGTCAGGATAGAACAGGGTGTGCGAAGACATTGCAATGGCTGAATCCGCGATCTTCTAATCACCAACTTCGGCTTCAGGCCAGCCCGCTTGGCCCCTGTGCTTGCCTGAGCGAGAAATCTCCCTTCACCACTTGCGATAGGGCAGAAACTTGCCATTCATCGTCACCAGCACCCGATCACCCTTGGGGTCTTCGACCTTGGCGACGGTGAGGGTGAAATCGATCGCCGACATGATGCCATCGCCGAATTTCTCCTGGATCACATCCTTGAGCGGCAGGCCATACACCTGCAGGATCTCGTGGAAGCGATACAGCAACGGATCGGTGGGGATCACCGG
>JAPLIE010000191.1 GCA_026389265.1 Cyanobacteriota bacterium
GCGGTCGATGCCGTACTTGCTCTGGCCGTAGCGGCGGGGGTGATGGTTCACCTGCACCTCGCCGATCCGGGCTCCCTCGATGAAGGCCAAGGCGGGCAGAAAGCGGTGCAGCTCGCCGTAGAGGTTCATGTCACTCACCAGCTCCCGCCGGTAGGCCTTCAGGGAACAGCCGTAATCGTGAAGCTTCACCCCGGTGACCCGGCCGATCAGCTTGTTGGCCAGCAGGGAGGGCAACAGGCGGCTCACAGCCGCATCCTGCCGCTGGTGCCGCCAACCGCTCACCAGATCGAGGTTGCCATCCTGAAGGCGCTGCAGGAGGAGGGGAATATCGGCCGGATCGTTCTGGAGGTCGCCGTCGAGGGTCACGATCACCGCTCCGCGGCTGGCGTCGAAACCGGCCGCCATGGCGGCGGTCTGGCCGTAATTGCGACGCAGCAGCACTGCCACCAGTTCGGGCACACGGCCAACCAGATCCCGCAGCAGGGCCGGGGTGCCGTCGCGGGAGCCGTCGTCCACCAGCACCACTTCAAAGCGGAGCGACAGGGGCCGCAGGGCCGCCAGCACCTGCTCAATCAGGTGGGGCAGGCTGCCTTCTTCGTTGTAGAGGGGCACCACCACCGTGAGATCCAGCGGGCTGGTGAACGACGGAGACTCGGGCGGGATCGCCGCTGCGATGGTGGAGGCCCCGGTCATGCTGGTCGGAGCGGCTGACTCAGCCATGGCCGCGCTGCAGAGAGCTATGAAGGTCACCGTACTCAAGCCCGTTTCCGGCCCCGGCCGCCCGGACGGCACACCGATCGCTCAGGGGGGCTGGGGACTGCCATCGTGGCTATGCATCACCCGGCCAGCACCACGGAGCTCGGCGCGGTAGTGGCAGGCCACTGGATCGCTGTTGCGGGGATTGAGATCATCAATGCCGATGCCGTTGCGGCCGTGGTCGCGGCCCGAACTGTGCAGGTAACGGCCACCGCCAAGATGGAGCCCGACGTGGGTGCAGCGCCGCGGGGTTCCGAAGAAGATCAGATCGCCAGGCCTGAGCAAACGAGTTTCCCCTACCCGCACGGCCACGGGCCGGCAGAATCGCTCCTGGAGGTAGGCATCGCGGGGCAGCCAGATGCCCGCGGCGGCATGAGCGGCCTGAATCAGCCCGGAGCAATCAAAATCCGGGCCCAGGGTGCCCCCCCAGAGGTAACGGTTGGGCCGCAGTTGGGTTTGCTCGGCAAAGGCGAGCACCGCATCCAGCCGGGAGGCGATGGCAACGCGATCGAGGCGGGGAAGCCGAGGGCGGCCGGCGGCCACAGCAGCAGGAGCCAAGTCCTGTCGCTCCAGCCAACAGGGATATCCATCTTCCAATAGGCGAACCCGCAGACGCAGGCCACCGTCCTCGAGCACCCGGAGATGGCGACCCGCCGCCACCTGGGTGGCCAGGCCTGATCCCCTGGGTCGGCTGTAGGCATCGAGAGAGTGCCGCAGGCACCAGAGGGTGTCCACGCGGAAGGGATCGGGCACAGGGCTGCCTAATGTCGCCATCACATCGGCCTGGGGCGATGGCGTTCTACAACCCGGATCCGGCCATGGGCGAGACCCTGGCTCACCTGGTCAACCATTTGGCAAGCCAGGGAAGGCCCGGCATGGCGGATGAGCTCTCGATCACCTGGCTCCGCTACCCGCAGTCGCTGCTGGATCGGGCCGCCAGCCTCAGTGAAGTGGCCATTGAGGCCCTGCCCGTGGCCGGGGCCAGCTGGGGAGGCGAGCGGCAGCGCTACCCGGCCAGTGTGGTGAAGCTGGTGTACTTGGTGGCGGCGGAGGCCTGGCTGCAACGGCGCCTGATCGAGGAGGACCCCGAGCTGAGAAGGGCTCTAGCCGACATGGTGCGGGATTCCAGCAACGACGCCACCTCGCTGGTGGTGGACCTGCTGAGCGGCACCCGCAGCGGTCCGGCGCTCCCCCCGGAGCGCCTGGCCAAGTGGGCGAGCCAACGCCGGCTGGTGAACATGTGGCTGGATTCCCTGGGCTGGCCCGAATGGCAGGAATCCAATGCCTGCCAAAAAACCTGGAGCGATGGCCCCTACGGACGGGAACGCCAGTTCTACGGAACCGCGCTCGAGAACCGCAACCGGCTCAGCACCGATGGAACGGCCCGCCTGCTCCAGGCGGTGATCGCCGGAGCCGTGGTCTCCCCCCCGGCCTGCGAGCGGATGCGCCAGCTGCTCTGGCGATCCCTGGATCCGGCCCTGCGGGCGGCGGATCCGGAGAACCAGGTGGATGGCTTTCTGGGGGAGGGATTGCCCGAGGGAGCGCGGCTCTGGAGCAAGGCTGGCTGGATGAGCCAGGCCCGTCACGATGCGGCTTATGTGGAGGCCGATGGGGTGGATCCCTTCCTGCTGGTGGTCTTCAGCGAAGGCCCTGGCTGTGCGAAGGACACCGAACTGCTTCCAGCCATCGCTGCGAGCCTGTTGCAGCATCAGCGCAGCTCCTGATCCCGCCTGCTCTCTCAGGGAGCATGCTCTGGGGATCATTCCCTGGCCATAGGGAGGGGTGGTCTCCCCCTCATGGCGATGGCACGGTGATCAACACCGTGCTGAAACGGAGAGGGAGGGATTCGAACCCTCGACAGAAGTTGCCTCCTGTAACTCCTTAGCAGGGAGCCGCTTTCAACCACTCAGCCACCTCTCCAGCGGCATTGAGAGCTTATCAGGGTCCCGATGGCGCCCTCACAGTTCCATCCACCGATTTAGGAGCGGGGCCTCCATCCCATAGGGGCCATTCCTCCTCCCCGCCCTTCAGCCGGGGCAGCCGACGCTTGAAACCGCAGAGCACCTCCCAGGGGATGGTGTCGCAGCGAGCGCTCCAGTCGGCGGGGGTGATCTGCTCCTGGCCCTGGCTACCCAGCAGGGTGACCACGCCACCGATGTCGAGATCGGGGGCAGCGGTGGCATCAATCACCAATTGGTCCATCGTGATGGCGCCCACCTGGGGTAGACGCTTCCCCTGAAAGAGCACTTCCATGCGGTTGGAGAGCTGGCGCGGCACCCCATCGGCGTAGCCGATTGCCAGCACGGCGAGGCGGGTGGGAGCGGTGGTTCGATAGCGATGGCCATAGCTCACCCCCACCCCGGCCGGCACGAAGCGGATCAGCGTGACCCGGGCGTGGACCTGCATGGCAGGCTCGAGAGGTACACGCTCCGCCAGGTGGGTGGCGGGAGGATGACCGTAGAGGGCCAGCCCGACGCGCACCATGTCGAAGTGATGCTGGCGGTGACGCAAGGTACCGGCGGAGTTGGCGAGATGGCGACAACCGGCCGCCAGGCCCTGCGCCCGCAGGCTGGTGAGCACCTGTTCAAAGCGCTGCTGCTGGAGATGGGTGAGGCCGTCGTCGTCGTTGGCCGGGAGATCAGCACTGGCGAGATGGGAATAGAGGCCAGCCAGCTCGATGGCATCCAGCTCCCGCAAGGAGGCCACAAGTCGGGGGCCCTCCTGCCAGTCGGCTCCTAGCCTCGCCATGCCGGTATCAAGCTTCAGCTGCAGCGGCATGGTGCGACCACTGCCGCTGGCCAGGTTCTGGCAGAGCAGGGCCTCGCGCATGGAGCTGATCGTGGGCATCAGCTGCCAGCGCAGACAGCTGCGCAGTTCCTCCACCTGGGTGAGATTGCCCAGCACGAGCACGGGTGCCTGAATGCCCTCCTGCCGCAGTTCAACCCCCTCGGCGAGGGTGGCCACCCCGAGGCTGGCCGCGCCGCCTTGGAGTGCGGCGCGGGCCACCGCCACTGCCCCGTGGCCGTAGCCATCGGCCTTCACCACCGCCATCAGATTGGTGCGCTCACCGATCAGCCGCTGGATCGAGCGGGCATTGCGGCTGATGGCTGCGGTGTCCACCTCCACCCAAGCCCGTTGGCGGGAGCGGCCCGTTTCATAGGGCTCCGGCATGGGAGCAAGGGTAGATCGAGCCATTCTGGGGCGCTGCGGAATCCTGACGTGGTGGGAAAGGGGGGCGTGCGGGCCCAGAGGGTGGCGGATGGCGTCCTGGGACACCAAAGCTCACCGCAGAGCTCAGATAGCATCGCTCCTATCCGGTGCATCCGGCATGGGTCACGTTCTCGTTCTCAATGCGTCCTATGAGCCTTTGAACATCACCACCTGGCGACGCGCCATGGTGATGCTTCTCAAGGGCAAGGCGGAGGGCTTGGAACATGACCCCAGCCACGCGATCCGGCCGGATCTGCTGCTCCCCACCGTGATCCGCCTGCGCCAGTTCGTGCGCGTGCCCTACCGCCAAGTTCCCCTAACCAGGCGCAACGTCTTCCACCGCGACAGCCACATCTGTCAATACTGCGGCCATGGAGGCGTGAACCTCTCGATCGACCACGTGGTGCCCCGCAGTCGGGGGGGCACCGATATCTGGGAGAACGTGGCCACCGCCTGCTTGCCCTGCAACGTGCGCAAAGCCAATCGAACCCCACGGGAGGCCGGTATGCCGCTGTTACGGGAACCTCGGCGCCCCCTCGGCAGCCTGGGGTTCGAGGCAAGCCGCCAGATCCGCACCGGCCAGCACCAAGAGTGGGCCAAGTACGTGGTGGAGAGCCAGGTGATTCAGACCCCGGCAGCCTGAGCTGCCAGCTCTTCCAGCTGCCGGCTCTGCTCCGCTGCCACACTGGCCAGCACAAGGGGCTCCAGCTGGCCTTCGAGCACCGGGTCCAAAGAGTAGTTCCGACCAAGCCGGTGGTCGGTCACCCGACTGTCCTTGGCGTTATAGGTGCGGATCTTCTCACTGCGGTCCCCGGTGCCCACCTGGGCACGCCGGGCGGAACGCTCTTCAGCAGCGGCCGCCGCCAGCTGCCGCTCGTAGAGCTTGGCGCGGAGAATCTCCATGGCACGTTCGCGGTTCTGCAACTGGGAGCGCTCTTGGGTGCAGAACACCCGAATCCCAGTGGGCTTGTGGAGCAGATCCACAGCCGTTTCCACTTTGTTCACGTTCTGGCCACCGGCGCCGCCGGAGCGGGCGGTGCCGATCTCGAGATCTGCAGGGTCGATCTGAACCTCCACCGGATCGGCCTCTGGCATCACGGCCACCGTGGCCGTGGAGGTGTGGACCCGGCCCTGGGATTCGGTTGCGGGCACCCGTTGCACCCGGTGCACTCCGGCTTCGAACTTGAGCCGGCTGAAGACGCCATCACCCTCAATCGCCAGGATCAGCTCACGGAAGCCCCCCAGTTCCGCCTCTGAAGCGCTCAATGGCTGTACCCGCCAGCCACAGCTTTGGGCGTAACGCTCGTACATGCGGGCCAGATCACCGGCCCAGAGACAGGCCTCATCGCCACCGGCACCAGCTCGGATCTCGAGCATCACACTGCGCTCATCGCGGGGATCCCGCGGCAACAGAGCCACGGTGAGACGGCCCTGAAGGATTGCGATCTGCTCATCGAGGTGAACAAGCTCCTCGGCGGCCAGTGCGGCGAATTCGGCGCCGTCGGGCTCCAGGCGCTGGTCCTTCAGCAGACGCCGCGTGGCGTCGCGCTCCAGCTCCAGCCGCTGGAGCTGGTCAAAATCGTGAACCAGCGGCTCCAGCCGCGAACGTTCCTGGGCAATGGACTGGAGCCGGGCGGGATCGGCCGCCACTGCGGGATCAGCCAGCTGGCGTTCCAGGGTTTCGAAGGTGCGGCGGGCGGTCTCGAGGCGCTGGCTCAGCAGAACAGGGTCCATCGCTTCTCAGGGGTGCGCGGTCATGGGGACAGCACGGAGGGACGTGGCGAGGCTCCACAACAAAAGCCGGACGCAGATGGGCGCCCGGCCTAAACGAATGGACATGAAGCCCATGGACAGGTTTCGATCCTGGAAGCGCCGGGTTAACAGGCGCCGGATCTCAAGCCTCAACAGCAGCTGGCTCCGCGGAGGCAACCTCAGGGGCTTCGGCCGCAGGAGCCGGGCTTGCTTTCTTAGCGGCAGTGGCACCGTCTGCCCCTCCCATGCCGTACTTACGCATGAAGCGATCGACCCGCCCTTCGGTGTCGAGGATCTTCTGGGTGCCGGTGTAGAAGGGATGATTACCACTCCAGACATCCACATGGATCTCGGGTTGGGTGGATCCGGTGGTCATCACCACCTCGCCGTTGCAGATCACCTTGGCGTCGGGATACCAGGTGGGATGGATGTCGGGCTTGGGCATGGCTGGAAGGAGGCGAAATAAGGCAGCGAAAAAATCAGCGCTTGGAGAACTGGGGAGCTTTGCGGGCTTTCTTGAGGCCGTACTTACGACGCTCCTTGGCGCGGGGGTCCCGGCTCAGGTGGCCTTCCACCTTGAGGGGTTTGCGGTTGTCGGGGGAGAGGTCGCAGAGGGCGCGGGCAGCACCCTGCTTGATCGCGTCCGCTTGGCCGGTGAGGCCGCCACCGCGCACGTTCACCAGCAGGTCGTACTGAGCTGCCAAGCCTAGGGTTTGGAGAGGAGCCTTCACCGCCGCCAGATAGACGGGGTTGTAGTTGAGGTAGTTGTCACCGGGGCGGCCATTGATGGTGACACTGCCGGTGCCGGGAACGACACGGACCCGGGCAACGGCGGTTTTGCGGCGGCCGGTGCCCCAGTAGACGACGCGGTTGGAGGAGCTGGTCATTGGACAGCGGAGGTGGCGGGATCGAGGGCGAGGGGCTGGGGCTGCTGGGCGGTGTGGGGATGGTCGGCGCCCTTGTAGACCTTCAGCTTGCGGAATAACTGGCGGCCGAGGGCGTTGTGGGGCAACATCCCCTTAATGGCCTTTTCGATGATCCGCTCAGGCAGTCGGGCCTGAAGGTGCTCGAAACTCTCCGTTTTCATGCCGCCGGGGCGGCCGGAATGGCGGCGATAGAGCTTCTGGGTGGCCTTGTTGCCACTCACGCGAACCTTGTCGGCATTGATCACCACCACGAAGTCACCGGTGTCGAGGTGGGGGGTGTAGGTGGGCTTGTTCTTGCCCCGTAGCACCTGGGCCACTTCACTGGCCAGCCGGCCGAGGGTCTGGTCGGCGGCATCAACCACGTACCACTGACGGTCGAGGGTGGCGATGGAAGGGGGAGTTGTCTTGTTCATGGCGCCTGGATGGGGCAGCCGCTCGCGGAGAGCAGCCTGGGGGAGCTTCGGTGCGAGCGGAACGCACGGCAGGTCTCGAAGGACCCTACCGTGCGGCGGAACCATGGTCGCCACGGACGGGGAATGACCAGGTTCCGGAAGAGCCAGCTTTTGCCTCACCCCTGGCAACCCAGCTCCGGTGAAAGCGGATGCCAGGTCGGGGGAGGATCGCTGAATCCCAACCGAAACTGCGGTTGTCCATCGTACCAGGTAGGTTGCTGGAAGGGATTGTGGGGGTAGCCCACCCGGAGCAGACAGAGACCATGGGGTGGCGCTGCCTCCTTCACGGCATGGCGCTGGCGCCGCCGCCAGCGCTCCCGAAAGGCGTCAGGGTCCAATCGTCCCTCCCCGACTGCCACCAACTGGCCCATCACCAGGCGCACCATGCCGTAGAGAAAGCCGCTGGCCTGCAGTTCGCTCACCACCAGATCGCCCTCGCGACGCACCTCCACGGCCTGGATGGTGGTTCGGGCATGGGAGCGGCGGCTGCCGGCGCGCTGGAAGGCGGAAAAATCATGCTCTCCGACCAGGTCCCCAAGCGCTTCTGCCATCAGCCCGTCTGCCAGCTGCAGCTGGTAGCGATGCCAACTCCAGGGGGCCAAGAAGAGGTTGGGCGTGCGGGCGTTGTAGATGGTGTAGCGGTAGCGCCGGTAGGTGGCGGAGAAGCAGGCATGCCAGTCGGTAGGTACTTCGCAAGCAGCCCGAACACGCACACTGGCGGGTAATCGGCCATTGAGGGCTCGGGCCCAGCGCTGAGCGGGGATAGGACCGGCACTGTCGAAGTGAACCACCTGGCCGGCAGCATGGACGCCGGTATCGGTACGGCCAGCCGCCACGACCTGGACAGGACGATGGGGATCTAGGGCCGCGATTGCACCCTGCAGGGTCTCTTGAACGCTGGCCAGGCTGGTTTGTCGCTGCCAGCCATGAAAGGCAGCCCCGTCGTACTGGATGCAGAGCGCGATCCGGCGCAGGGAAGGAGTCGGACCTTGCGGAAAGGGATCGGATGCCGGCAACGAACCGGCAGCAGCCGTTGGGGCGGGGGTGCTCAGGGGCAGGTCAGACCAGCTCGATGATCGCCATTTCGGCATTGTCGCCACGGCGACGCACCGTGCGGATGATGCGGGTGTAACCGCCATTGCGGTCGCCGTATCGATCCTGTGCCTTATCGAACAGGGCGTGGACAAGTTGCTTGTCGTAGATGTAACCGATGGCGCGACGCCGGGCCGCCAGGGTTCCGTCCTTGGCGAGGCTGATCATCCGCTCGGCCTCATCCCGCAGCGCCTTGGCGCGGGCCTTGGTGGTGGTGACCCGGCCTTCGCGGATCAGCTGGGTGGTGAGGCCCCGCAGGAGGGCCTTGCGTTGGTCGGCGGGGCGTCCCAGAAGGGGGACGCGGCACTGGTGTCGCATGGTCGGATACGGATGCTTGTCGCGTGGGGGGAAGGAAACCGCCGATCAGGCGCTGGTGCGGCTCTGGGGCAGGGAGATGCCGATGCGCTCAAGCGCTTCGATGACCTCGTCGGCAGACTTGGAACCGAAGTTCTTGATTTCGAGCAGATCCTCGTAGCTGAAGCCCATCAGGTCGGACACGGAGTTGACCTGAGCCCGCTTAAGGCAGTTGTAGGCCCTTACCGAAAGGTTTAGTTCCTCAAGGGGAATCTGGGCTTCGGCCGAGGGCTCCGGCTCAAGGCCAGGCTCCTCGATCATGGTGAGGGTGGCCAGGGGCTGGAACAAACCGATCAACTGGTTGGCCGCCTGGGCCATGGCGTCGTCGGGGGTGATGCTGCCATTGGTCTCGATCTCGAGTCGGAGGCGCTCACGGGCGGAACCTCCCTCCCCGACGGCGGTCTCATCAACGCTGTAATTAACCCGGCGCACGGGCATGAACACGGCGTCGATCTGGAGCAGGTCGATGGAGCTGGTGTCCTCGTTGTGGCGATCCACAGGCCGGTAGCCGATGCCCCGTTCCACATGGACCTCCATTTCAAGGCTGTGGCCGTCGGCAACGGTGGCGATGGGGCGATCGGCGTCGATCACCTGCACCTGGGAGGAGAACTGGAGATCGGAAGCCGTGACGGTGGCCGGACCGTTGATCACCAGACGGCCGATCTCGAGATCACGGCTGCGGCTGTTGACTGGTACGGACTTGCAGTTGAGCAGGATGTCGAGCACGTCCTCCCGCACACCCGGGACCGTGGCGTACTCATGGTTGACGCCGGCGATGCGCACCGCGGTGATGGCGCTGCCTTCAAGGCCGCCGATCAGAACCCGACGGAGGGCATTGCCGAGGGTGGTGGCCTGGCCCCGGTCGAGGGGGCCGATCACGAAGACACCCGTCTGGGAACGGTCACCGGCAACCTGGTGGTCGACCCGATCGATCTGGTATTGCAGCACGGTCTGTGGGAACGGAAGGGTGGACGGGGTCGGAGCCGATCAGACGCGGCGACGCTTGGGCCGGCGGCAGCCGTTATGGGGCAGGGGGGTGACGTCGCGGATCAAGGTGATCTCCAGGCCTGCCACTTGGAGAGCGCGGATGGCCGTCTCACGACCGGAACCCGGACCGCGGACTAGCACCTCGATCTGACGCATGCCCTGCTCAAGGGCACGGCGGGCGGCGGCCTCAGCGGCTGTCTGGGCGGCGAAGGGGGTTCCCTTACGGGCACCCTTGAAGCCGCTGGCACCAGCCGATGACCAACTGATCACTTCGCCGGAGGTGTCGGTGATCGACACGATCGTGTTGTTGAAGGTGCTCTGAATGTGGGCCACGCCGTTGGGGACGTTGCGCTTGGCCTTCTTGGGGCCCGTTTTCTTGGCTGGCTTCGCCATGGTGGAAGCCCTGCGATGGCAGGGAGGTGATCGGGGAACTGGAGGAGACCCTGGTGACGCCGACAGGGGCGGCAGGGCCATGGCGCGAAGGGCTTACTTCTTCTTGCCGGCCACGGTCTTGCGGGCACCGCGACGGGTGCGGGCATTGGTCCGGGTCCGCTGACCCCGCACGGGCAAACCCATGCGGTGGCGGCGTCCCCGGACGCAACCGATGTCCTGGAGGCGCTTGAGAGCCATGCCCTCCTCACGCCGCAGGTCGCCTTCAAGGGTGAAGGATTCGGTGGCGCCCCGCAGTTTCTGCACGTCGCCATCACTGAGGTCCTTCACCCGGATGTCGGGATTGACCCCGGCCTTGGCGAGGATCTTGCGGGCCCGGGTGAGCCCGATCCCATACACGTAGGTGAGAGAAATCTCGATCCTCTTGTCACGAGGAATGTCGACACCGGCGATCCGAGCCACGTCAGGAAGCGTTCAAAGGAGCTTGGGGTTGGTTCCGCGCGCCTAGGCGCCGGAACCGGTGTTGCCCCCGGCGGGGGGCGGCAGGCGAGGGTCAGCCCTGGCGCTGTTTGTGCTTGGGATTGGTGCAGATGACCATTACCCGGCCGTGGCGACGGATCACCCGGCACTTGTCGCACATTTTCTTGACTGAGGCACGCACCTTCATGGGAGTTGTGCTCTCCGAATTTGCAAACAGCCACCCTATCACATCAGTCAACCAGCAACGAGGCTAGACGCGCCTCGATGGCCTCGATGCTGCCGGCCCCATCGAGGCGGCGGAGCAGACCCTGGCTTTCGTAGTGGGCAATCAGGGGGGCCGTCTGCTGCCTGTAGACCTGCAGGCGGTTGGCGATCACCTCGGCGTTGTCGTCGGCCCGGCCCCTCGCCAGAAGGCGCTGGATCAACACACTGTCATCGAGTTCCAGCAGGATCACCTGCTCGATCCGCTGCTGGAGGGAGGTGAGCAGACTTTCGAGGGCCTCGGCCTGGGGAAGATTGCGGGGGAAACCATCCAGCAGCCAGCCACCGCTGTGGTTTTCGAGTCGACTGCGCACGATCGCCAGGACAAGGGCATCGCTCACCAGTTCACCGCTGGCCATCACGGCTTCGGCTTCGTGGCCGAGGGGAGTGCCGGCCTGCACCTCGGCCCGCAACAGATCGCCGGTGGAGAGATGGAGGAGCCCCTCGCGGGCGGCAAGGCGCTGGGCCTGGGTGCCTTTGCCGGCACCGGGTGGGCCAAGGAAAAGAAGACGTTGCTTCATGGCGGAAGAAGGAAAAACCCACCTCTGGCCTCAACGGGGGACCGGGCAGGCTGAAGGGTGACGGGGGAAGGGAGAGAACTCGGCAGACCTGGATCAGGGATCTCTGGAGGGGACGGGATCGGGGCAGCGGGAACGGGCCGGGCTACTGGCGGACCATGCCCTCATACCGCTGCGAGATCACGTAGGTCTGCACCTGCTTGGCGGTGTCAATGGCCACCCCCACCAGGATGAGCAGGGAGGTGGCACCCAGGCCTTGGAAGGTACGCACCTGAATCGCCCCCTCCACAGCCGAAGGAATGATCGCCACGGCCCCAAGGAAGAGAGCACCCAGAAGGGTGAGCCGGTTCTGAACCCTCAGCAGGTACTCAGCTGTGGCGGAGCCTGGCCGGACGCCGGGGATGGCCACGCCGGTGCGCTTGAGGTTGGTGGCGATGTCCACCGGGTTCACGGTGAGGGAGGAGTAGAAATAAGAGAAACCGAGAATCAGGCTGAAGAAGAGCAAGGCATAGAGCCAGGGGGTGCTGCTGTTGGGGCTGAGATAGCCGGCCAGCCGGATCAATAGGGGGTTCTTAGTGAAGTTGGCCAGGGTGAGCGGCAGAAACACCACCGCCGAGGCAAAGATGATCGGCATCACGCCACCGGCATTGAGCTTCAGGGGGAGATAGCTCTGGCGGGCGTTAAGCAGGCCTGCTCCCCCCGCCTGGCGTTTGGCACTGACGATCGGGATGCGGCGGTTCCCCTCCTGCACAAAGATGATGCCCACGATCGTGAGCAGAAAGATCAGCACCAGGATCACGATGCCGGTCACGGTGCCCCGGTCTCCGCTCTGGGCCAGTTCGATGGTGGACCCGAGTGCCTTGGGCAGGGTGGCCACGATGTTGATAAAGATCACCAGCGAGGCGCCCTGGCCGATGCCCCGTTCGGTGATCACCTCACTGACCCACATCACCACCATCGAGCCGGTGACCAGGGCCAGAGCGGTCTGGACGACGAACAACCATTCAGGCAGACCGGGCAGGGCGTACTGCTTGAGGATCAGGGCGAAGACGGTGCTTTGGATGATCCCCCATCCCAACGCCACATAGCGGGTGATCTGGGCGATCTTGCGCCGGCCGGCCTCCCCCTCGTTCTTCTGGAGGTCCTCCAGCTGGGGCAGCGCTGCCGTAAGCAACTGGAGAATGATCGAAGCGTTGATGAAAGGAAGAATCCCCAGGGCGAACACGCCCACCGTGGAGAGGCCCCCCCCGGTGAAGATGTCGAGGAATCCCAGGAGTTGGCCACCCTGCTGGATGAAGGCCTGGAAGGCGACCCTGTCGATTCCCGGCACCGGCACATAGATGCCGAGCCGCACAATGAGGAGCAACCCGAGGGTGATCAGCACCCGGTCGCGCAGCCCTTTGGCCTGAACCAGCTGGCTGAGAACTTCAGCGGCGCTCGGATTGCGCCCCCGACTGATGACCATGGGGTTTGGTGCGAAGGGGGGAGAGGAAGACAGCTCAAGCGCAGAAAGCCGTCCGCCGGGCCCAAGGGCACCCACGGACGGCTTCGACGCTAACGGGGAAGAGGCACCGCCTCAGTCGAGAATCTCGCAGGTGCCACCGGCGGCTTCGATCTTGGCGCGGGCGCCTGCGGTGAAGGCTGCGGCGCGCACCGTGAGCTTGGTGGCAAGCTCACCTTGGCCGAGCACCTTGAGGGGATGCTTGGGACTGGTGACGAGGCCGTCCTTGACGATGGAATCGAGGTCGACAGTGCTGCCCGCCTGGAGATCGGCCAGCTTGCCCACGTTGATGATCGTGAACTCGGTGGGATTGACCAGCGGAAAGTGCTTGAGCTTGGGCACGCGGCGGTAGAGGGGCATTTGGCCACCCTCAAAACCCGGGCGGGTGGGACGTCCGGATCGGGACTTCTGGCCCCGCATGCCGAAGCCGCAGCTGGCACCCTGACCGGCAGCGATGCCGCGACCTTTCCGGGTCTTGCGGCGGCGGGCACCGGCCTGGGGCTTGAGATTGTCGAGTTGGTAGGTCATCGGGGCCTCAGGAGTAGATCTGCTCAAGGGAGATACCCCGCTCTTTGGCGGTCTCCTTGTGGGTGCGCAACGCCGCCAGGGCCACCATGGCGGCGCGGGCGTTATTCAGCGGGGTCTTGGAACCCAAGCGCTTGGCCAACACATTCTTGATGCCGGCGAGCTCGAGCACCGTGCGGATCGAACCGCCGGCGATCACGCCCGTACCGGGAGCGGCGGGGCGGATGAGCACGCTGGCGGCTCCGTCACGTCCGTTGCTGAGAGTGGGGATGGAGCTGGTGCGGGTGAGGGGCACCTTCACCAGGTGCTTCTTGCCGTCGGCCACGCCCTTGCGGACCGCTCCGATCACATCGCCGGCCTTGCCGACACCAACGCCCACCTGGCCGCGTTCGTTGCCAACGACCACGATCGCCCGGAAGCTCATCTTCTTGCCCCCCTTCACGGTCTTGGAGACGCGGCGGATCTGAACCACCCGCTCCTGCCATTCGGAGTCGCGCTCCTGGCCACGACGGTTGTCACGGTCGCGGCCACGGCCACCGCCACGGCCCTTGCCATCGCCGCGGCCTCCGCGACGTTCCTGCTGGCCTTCAGCGGCAGCGGGAACGTCAGCAGCGCCCGGGATTTCGGTGAATTGCGTCTGGTCGTTGGTTTCGGTCATGGTGAGAGCAGGATCAGAACTGAAGGCCCGCTTCCCGGGCGGCGTCGGCGAGGGCTTTCACCCTTCCGTGATACAGGTTGCCGCCGCGATCGAAGACCACCTG